>JAEUMM010000200.1 GCA_016792645.1 Alphaproteobacteria bacterium
GTTGGGCGGGCCGTTTGCGTTTGTGCGTTGGCCCTGGGTCCCGGACAGTAAGACGCGTTACCCAAATGCTCCGCATTTGGACGCGTCTAACTTCCCGCCTACGCAAGAGGCTTCGGCGGGCAAGGTTGGGCCCCAAGGCCGCCGTAGCTTTAGCGAAGGCGGCCGGGATGACACGGCTTGCTTGAACGCGGGCTTAGAGGACGCCCAGGACGTGGTCGGCGCTGGAGACTTTGAAGGCGCCGGGTTCTTCGATCTCGATCTTCTTCACGACCATGTCTTCGACGACCATGGCATAGCGCTGGCTGCGCGTGCCCATGCCGAATTTCGAGCCGTCCATTTCAAGGCCGACCTTCTTCGTGAAGTCGCCGTTGCCGTCGGCGATCATCATGACCTTGCCGGCGGTGTTTTGGTCTTTGCCCCACGCGTTCATGACGAACGCATCGTTGACGCTGAGACAGACGATGGCGTCGACGCCCTTCTTCGTGAAGTCGCCGGCGTGTTCGACGTAGCCGGGCAGATGTCGCGCGCTGCAGGTCGGCGTGAAGGCGCCGGGGAGCGCGAAGAGCACCGCCTTCTTCTTGCCGAACAGCTCATCCGTCGTGATCGGGGCCGGGCCCTTTTCGGTCATGTGCATGAGGGTGACGGACGGCAGACGGTCGCCGACTTTGATGGACATGAGCGCTTCCTTTGGGTTCTCGTGACGGTTCTGGCCCGTCGATTTAGGCGATCCGGTGCGCGGAGGAAAGAGGCTTCGCCCGGGCGGTGTTTTCGGGCCTTAGGGCTCCGGCCGCTCGGTTCCGCGCGAGACCGGCGTCAGGCCGCCGCCGGCGACGGACGAGCTTTGCGCGCCCACCACCCACACTTGTTCCAGCGCGCGGTCGCCGTCGATGACGGTGATGCGGATGCGCTTGCCGGACAGGGCGCGGATCTTGGCGGTGCCGCCGATCTTGAGCTTCAGCGTCTTGACGCGCGGGTCGTCGGCGCGGCGGGGCAGGACTTCGTCGGCATGGATGAAGTCGGGGCCTTCGACCAGCACCAGCGCGGCGCGGTCGAGGCTCAAGCCGCGCATGCGGATGATGAGGTTGACCTTGGCGTCGTCGATGGTCGTGCGGACTTCGCGGATCTCAAGGCCGGTCGCAAAGGGATCATGCGACGGGCGGCGGCCGCTGTAGGCGGCGATCAGCTTGGCGTTGTCGGCGTTGAGTTGCGGCGCGGCGCGCGCGGGCTTGACGACGACTTCGTGCTCGGCCGTCGAGGGGACGCACATGTTGCGGCAGACGCCGTAGGCCATCTTCAGGTGCAGCTTGACCGGCTTCGTCGGATCGGCGGCGCGGAATTCGATCGGGAACACGACTTCGTCGCGGTAGAGGTTGAGGGACTCGCCGTACTCCACCGCCCGCAGCGGGACCGGCCAAATCGTTTCCGGTTCGTCGGCGAGGTTCTCGGAGCCGGACCAATCGAACATCGGCGGCATGCCGGATGCGCCGGGTGCGCGCCAATAGGTCCACCAACCTTCGTCCAGCTTTATCTGCACGCCGGCGCGGTTGACGTTTTCGCCGGCGAACTCGCTCGATTCCAGGATCAGGCGGCTTTGCGCCGGGGCCTTGCCGCTCCAGGCCGTGGTCGCGGTCGGCGCATTCTCGCCGGCCCACGCGGGCGCGAGGGCGCAGAACAAAAGCGCAACACTTGTGGAGGTGGCCTTCATGACTGTGTAAGTATCGGTGCAGCTAGGGCGAGTAACAGTACCTGATGTCAATCGTGGGGTAAAAACTCCGTGACACGATTCGACGCGAGCAGGTTCCCCTGAGGCTTGTACGCATCTATCGGCGTTTACTAAAAAAGATTAGAATTGATCCCTATGGGCCTATTCGGCAGCAAACCCCGTCCACCGCAGCCCCCGAGCGGCGGCAACCTGGAAGGGCATGTGCTTATCGCCATGCCCGGCATGCCGGACCCCAAGTTCGCGCAGGCCGTCGTGTTCCTGTGCGCGCACTCCGAACGGGGGGCGATGGGACTCGTTCTCAACAAAATCGTCGGCAACATCACCTTCCTCGACCTGCTGAAGCAGCTGCGGATTCGTCCGCAATCGCGGCGGGTTCCGGGCGTGGTCGTGCAGTTCGGCGGGCCGGTCGAGACGGGGCGCGGGTTCGTGCTGCACTCGCCCGAATACTCCGCCGGCGAGGCGACCGTGCGCGTCGGGCCGAATGTGGGACTGACGACCTCGGTGGACGTGCTCAAGGCGCTGGCCGAGGGCAAGGGGCCGCGGGCTTCGATGCTGGCGCTCGGCTATGCCGGCTGGGGCGCGGGGCAGTTGGAGCGCGAGTTTGCGCAGAACGGGTGGATGGTTTGCCCGGCCGACGACTATCTGCTCTTCGGCAGTCAGCTGCAGGGCAAGTGGGAATACGCGATCCGAAAGCTCGGCATCAATCCGGCACAGCTATCGCGGGACGCGGGCCGGGCCTGACGGGCGCGGGAGCTCGCGCGGCGGGGGCGGCGGTTGCTGCTGAACGCCCCGGGCCTTCAGGGCGATGAAATTATACGCCGCCGTCGCGTCCATCGGCTGACCGAACAAGAAGCCTTGCGCGAATTCGCAGCGCAGCGTCTTCAGGCGGGTGGCCTCGGCCTGGGTCTCGACGCCTTCGGCCACGACCGACATGTCGAGATCGTGCGCGAGGCGGATGATGGATCGGAGAACCACCGGCGTTTCTTCGTTGGTCGCCATGTCGGCCACGAAGCTGCGGTCGATTTTGACGGTGTCGAACGGGAAGCGTTGCAGATACGCGAGCGAGGAGAAGCCGGTGCCGAAGTCGTCGAGCGACAGGCCGGCGCCTGCCTCTTTCAGTTTGGCGAGGGCGCGGGCGGTGGACTCCGGGTTCTGCATGATGACGCTCTCGGTGAGTTCGAGCTTGAGCGACATGCGGGCGGGTTTTTCGTCGCGCAGGACGGCCGCCACGTCGTCGAAAAATTCGTGGCGGAAGAGTTGGCGCGCGGAGACGTTGACGCTGCAAAACAGCGGCTCGCGGAGCGGGAAGTAGGATTGCCAACGCTTGAGTTCGGCCGTCGCCTTTTGGACTGCGAAGCGGCCTAAGGGAATAATCAGGCCGGTCTCTTCCGCGAGGGCGATGAATTCGCCGGGAGCCAGCAGGCCGCGCTGCGGATGGCGCCAGCGCATGAGGGCTTCGAAGCCGGCGATGGAGCCGTCGTCGAGGCGCACGATCGGTTGATAGTGCATCTCGACCTGGCCGCGGTCCAAGGCGGTGCGCAGGTCGGTGTCCATGAGGAGGCGTTCTGCCGAGCGCGGCTTCATCTGCGGCTGGTAGATCTCGAAGCCGCCGCGGCCGGTGCGTTTGGCGTGGTACATCGCGATCTCGGCCTCGCGCAGAACGTCGCCGCCGACGCGGTGGCCGGGTTCGATGAGGGCGAGGCCGATGGAGGCGGCTGGGTAGATCTCCTTGTCGCCGATCGCGACGGGTTGCGAGAGCGCGTCGCGGATGCGTTGGGCGACTTGGGCGCCGTCTTCGTCGCCGCGGGAACCTAAGACGAGGACGGCGAATTCGTCCGTACCCAGACGGGCAACGGCGTCTTCGGGGCCGGCGGCGTGATCGAGGCGGCGGGCGATTTGGGCGAGGAAGCGGTCGCCGGCTTGGTGGCCCATGCTGTCGGCGACGACGCGCACGCGGTCGACGTCGACGGCGAGGATCGCGCCTTGGCGGCGGGCGTGGCCGGTTTGGATCGAACTCAAGACGCCGTCGAGGCGGGTGAGGAAGGTGTTGCGCAGCATCAGGCCGGTGACTGTGTCGGCGGACTCCTCCGTGTTGCGTTGGGCCTCTTGGGCTTTGCGGCCGGTGATGTCGCTGACGACGCCGATGCAGCGGATGGCTTTGCCGCCCGCGTTGGCGATGCAGCTGGCGCGTAGTTGGATCCAGCGCTGGCCGCCTTTGGCGTTGCGCATGCGCATCTCGAGCGTGAAGGACGAGTTGCCTTGGCGTCGGTGGGCGTTGAGCGAATCCGCGTAGAGTTGGACGTCTTCGGGCGCGATCATCTCGGCCCATTTGCGTTCGGAGTTGGCGAGCGCGCCGGCGTCGAGGCCGAGGAGGGCTTCTACGGAGGGTGAGATGAAGAGTTCGTCGGTCTCGAAGTTCCAGTCCCAGAGGCCCTGATGCGCAGCGGCGAGGCCGAGCGCGTAGCGGTATTCGGCTTCGCGGGCTTTGCGTTGGTCGGTCGACAGTTCTTCGACCGCCTTTTCACTGAGTTCGGGCTCGCGCGGGACGGCGGCGGCGAAGGCGAACGCAAGCGCGCCGGCGGTAAACAGGCCGTCGGCGAAGAGCGGGATGTTGACGATGACATCGGAGACCATCGGCGTGACGACGCCGGTGCCTAAGAGCGCAAACAGCATCAGGGCGATGCCGGGCACCATGGCCTTCACGCGCGAGCCCCCACTCAAGGAGAAATAGAGCGTCAGGATGGCGGCAAGGGCCGGCGCAACGATCGACAGGACTTGCACGAAAGCGCCCGCGGTCGTGACGCCGAAAGCGGCGGCGAGCGTGAAGCCAAAGATCGCAAACGCCGCGCCGTCGAACATCAGGGCGATGCGCGGACGCTCGCGTTCCCAGGACAATTGTTCGACGACGTAGCGCAGGCCCGCGGCGATCATCACCGCGCCGATCACTTGAAGCGCTTCGGGCGCTATGGAGAGGAACGATCCGCCGAGCAGCAAGAGCACGAGCGCGCCGAGGCCGATCGCGGCCCATGCGGGTTCGGTTGAACGGCGGAACACGGCAAGGCCCGCGAGCCACGCGCCAACGGCGATTGCGGCGCCGCCCAACAGGCCCATCAGCAGCGTCTCGGTCTGCTTCGACGCGGCGAGCGCTTCAGGCTTCCAGATGCGCCAAACGGCGTTGTCGATCGCACCCTCGGAAAAGACAACGAACTTCGCCGACTCCAGAGGGCCGAGCGCGATGTCGGCGGCGCGTTCGCCACCGATGTCCAGCATCTCACCTTTGCCTTTTTCGTCCTCGGACATGATGTCCTCGAGCCGCACGGGGGCGGTGCCGCCGAGGAAGCGCAAGATGCCGCTGGACGCGCTTTCGAGCGTGAGGATGCGGTGCACGTCTTGCTGCGTCGGGTTGACGAGGTCGAGCTTCAGCCAACGCTTGTTGCCGGCCGTTTCACCGTCCGAGCGGCCAGCCGCCTCTTCTTTGAGCGGCTTCAACCAGGCGGTGATGTCGGTGACGTCGCGGTCGAGCGACAGAGGCACCGCCGCGTACACAGCGGTGGCGGCCACAACGAGCAAAGCGAGGCAGGTCAAGGCGCGCGTCGGCCAGCGCGCGCGGCGCCTGCCGAAATTGAGTGGACTCCTGACAAATGCTTCCATGAACCGCGCGACGCAGGGGGCAGAAACGGGGGGCTTGCTGCAATCCAGAATATCGATGATCGGCCGCCCCTCTCGCAACCGGATAAACTGTTAATCATTGGGGCGTTTCGGCAGCGCAGCGGGCGAACTGGCCCATTGCCGCCGCACGAACTGTTGAAGCTGGGGCGGACGCGGTCGCGCCTATGGTCACGGCGCTTTGGAAGATGGGGATCAAAATGCGCAGCTTGGTGTTGTGCGCCTTCGGCGCCGTGTTCGTGGCGCAAGCACATGCGGCGCCGGCGACGCCCGCCGATGTCGTGGCGGCCGAGCGTGAGTTCGCCGCCGACGGTCAGGCGCGCGGGTGGATCGCGGCGTTCAAAAAATATGCGGCGGCGGATGCGATCGCGTTTCAGCCGGATCCTGTCAATGTGCAGGATGCGTTCAAGGATCAGCCGGATGAGCCCGCGGACCGGTCATTGAAGTGGTGGCCTGTTTGGGCCGGCATCTCGCAATCGGGAGACCTTGGCTTTACGACCGGTCCCTACACGTCCGGCGAGCAGCGGTTCGGTCATTACTTCACGGTGTGGGCCAAGCAGGCTGACGGCAGCTGGCGTTGGATCTATGACGGCGGCCCGCGCAATGAGGTCCGTTCGCCTTTGGGGCCGGACACGGAACCCACTCATTTGGCGATGGCGCGTGCGTCGGCCGGGTCGTCGGCGAAAGCGTGGGCGGAGGTCGGCGAGGTCGAGGCGAAATTCGCCATCGCCGCACAGCAGAACGCGAAGGCCGCCTACCTGACGCATTTGTCCGCCGACGCGCGGATCATGGGCTCGCCTGCCCTGCCTGCCACCAAAGCGTCGGAACATGGCGCGGAGCTTGACCGGCGCGCGGCGTCTATTTCGTTTAGCCCTTTGGGCGGCCGAGCATCGCGGGCGGGCGATTTGGTCTACACCTATGGCGACGCGAAGTGGACGCGCGACGGTCAGAACCGGCGCGGGCACTATGTGCGTATTTGGCAGAAGCGCAGCGAGGGATGGATGCTTGTGTTCGACGAGTTGCTTGGCGTTCCGCCGGCACCGCCACCATCGTCCGCGCAGTAGCGCTCAAGACAAGCGAAAGGCGCCGCAACCGATCGCTGCGGCGCCTTGCGAGATCCTAGTCTTCGACTTTGATGAGTTCGACCGTGAACACCAAGGTTTGGTACGGCGGGATCGCGCCGCCGGCGCCCCTTGCGCCATAGCCCAAGTCTTGCGGGATCACGAGTTCGGCCTTTTCGCCTTCGCTCATCAATTGAAGGCCTTCGGTCCACCCCGGGATCACTTGGTTCAAGCCGAACGTGATCGGTTCGCCGCGCGAGACGGACGAGTCGAAGACTTTGCCGTTGATGAGGGCGCCCGTGTAGTGGACGGTGACCTTGCTGCGCGCGGAGGCCGGCTTCTTGCCGCCGCCGCCCGAGATCTTGCGGTACTGGAGGCCGGTCTTCGTCGTCTCGACGCCATCCTTCTTTCCGTTGTCGGCCAGGAAGGCCGCGTTCTTTTCAGGTGTAAGATCTGCGGCCACGTCGTGCTCCTGTTCGTTGATGATCAAATCGGTTGCTTCAACTTCGCCCGGCGCGGTCAGCGAATCCAAGAAGCCGCCGGGCACGAATATCCATAGGGTGAGTGCGAGGCAAAGCACGCCGCCGGCAATGGCCGCCATGGCGGGCGGCGACGGCAGATTGCTTTTCACGACCGGGGTGGGCGTCTTGTTCGTCATGCGTTGCTCTTGGAGTTGTCAGGCCTTGGACGCGGGTAGCGGGTCGCCCGCGATGATCGCGAATAGCAGATGATCCTGCCAGTCGCCATTGATCTTTAGATATTTGCGGGCCGTTCCTTCGGCCGTGAAGCCGACCTTGGTCAGAACCCTGCGCGAGGCGGCGTTCGAAGGCAGGCAGGCAGCCTCTATCCTGTGGAAGCCCATGCGGTCGAAAGCATGGCGCAACAGGGTCGTGACGGCATCCGTCATCAAACCTTTGCCGGCAAAGCGCCTGCCCATCCAATAGCCAAGCGAGGCTGCGGACTGCGCTACGCCCTGGCGCACGTTCGAGAGCTGGCAACCACCGAGCAGGTCGCCGGTCTTCTTGTCGAAGACGAAGAACATGTGACCCGAGCCCGCGCGCGCGGCTTGGGCGTAGCGGCGCAAACGGCGGCGGAACGCGGCGCGCGAGAGTTCGTCGGGAGCCCAGGTCGGCTCCCACGGCGTCAGGAAATCGCGGCTGTCGCCGCGCAGTTTGGACCATTGGACATAATCGCCAGCGACCGGGGCGCGCAGGCGCACGCTCTTGCCTTCGAGCGCGAACGACGGCTTCACACCGGGCAACGCGGCACGCAGCGCCATCAGGCGAAACGCTTCGCCACGCGGTCATACGTGCCCAGCGCGCCGACGGGACCGAGTGCGGCGAGCGTCAGGCCGCCATTCGACAGAACCTTTGCGGCGACACGGCTGACGGCCTTCGTGTCCACCGCATCGATCTTGGCGATGAGTTCGCGCGTGTCCATCAAGCGGCCGTAGGTGAACATTTGCGCCGCGATCTGCTCGCAGCGCGCGGAGGCTTGCTCCATGCCCATCAACAGGCCTGATTTGATTTGCGCGCGAGCGCGGGCGACTTCGTCTTCGCCAGCGCTTTCGGCGAGCGATTTCATTTCGCCCGCGATGACGTTGACGAGTTCGGGCGCGTCGGCCGAGCTTGTGCCGGCGTAAACACCAAACAAACCCGTGTCGGCGTAGCTGGAGCCGAAGGTGTGGATCGAGTAGCAGAGGCCGCGCTTTTCACGTGCTTCCTGGAAAAGGCGCGAGGACATGCCGCCGCCCAGCACGGTCGAGTAGACTTGGACGGCGTAGATGTCTTCGTCGTCGGAGCGGAAGCCCGGCAGCGCCAGCGCGAGGTGCGCCTGTTCCAAATCGTCCTCGGCGCGGAATTCGCCGCCGGCGTAGCGGGCGCTTTCGACGGGCTTTGTGTTGCCGGTTTGGAATTTTGCGAAGTGGCGTTGGCCGAGCGCGACCATCTGGTCATGGGTGACGGCGCCGGCCGCGATGAGCAGCATGCCGTGGGCGAAATAGTGTCCCTTGATCTGTTCGATCAAGGTATCGCGCGTGAAGGAGCGGACGTGCGCTTCGGTGCCGAGGATCGGGCGGCCGAGCGATTGATCCGGAAACGCGATCGCTTGCAAGTGGTCGAAGATGATGTCGTCGGGCGTATCTTCGGATTGACCGATCTCTTGGATCACCACGCCCTTTTCGCGCGCGAGTTCTTCGTTGTCGAAGACCGAGTCCTGCAAGATGTCGGCGACGATGTCGACGGCGAGCGCGACGTCGTCCTTCAGGACGCGCGCGTAATAGGCCGTTTGTTCGCGGGCGGTGTAGGCGTTGATGAAGCCGCCGACGCGTTCGATCTCTTCGGCAATGGCGCGGGCGGAGCGGCGGGTCGTTCCCTTGAACGCCATGTGCTCCAGCATGTGGGCGATGCCGTTGGTGGCCTGGGTCTCGTTGCGGGCGCCCGCATCGACCCAGACGCCGACCGCCGCGGTCTCGAGATGCGGCATCGGGTCGGTGATGACGGTGAGACCGTTCGGGAGCTTGGTGATTTCGGGCATGCCGGTCCTTCTGATTTGGGCCGGGATTACATAGGGCACTTGGCCGTGGTTTTCATCGGAATTGGAGGTTGCCGGTAAATGGCGGTTTCCTGCCGGTTTCCGGCCTAGCGTTTCGCGGCCAAGTGGTGCTTAAGGGCGGCGAGGTCGTTGGGGAGTGTGTCGTAGCGCTCAGGCGCGGTCAGGATCCAGCGCAGGCGCTCCGGCAGCTCCGGTTTGACGCCGGCGGCCTTCTCGACGGCGTCGGGGAATTTGGCCGGGTGCGCGGTCGCGAGGACCACGGTGTCTTCGTCGGGCGCGGCCTTGCGCGTCGCGGTGAGGGCGACCGCGGTGTGCGGGTCGACGAGCAGTCTCGCGTCGCGGTGCATCAGGCGGATCGTTGCGGCGGTTTCGGCTTCGTCGACGCGGTCGGCGGCGAAGAGCGTTTGGATTTTGGCGAGCGCGTCGGGGGCGAGCTTCAGCGTGCCCGTCGCGGCGAAGCTTTCCATCTGGCGCTTGATCTGCGCGGCGTCGCGGCCGCTGCTTTCGTACAGCAGGCGTTCGAAGTTGCTGGCGACCTGGATGTCCATCGCCGGGGACATGGTGGCGTGGACTTGGCCGCGCGCGTAATTGCCGGTGGTGATAGCGCGCGCGAGGATGTCGTTCGCGTTGGTCGCGACGATGAGGCGGCGGATCGGCGCGCCAAGTTGTTTGGCGACGTAGCCTGCGAAGACGTCGCCGAAGTTTCCGGTCGGCACCGCGAAGGTCAGCGCTTTTTTGTCGAGCGCGATGCTGGTTGAGATGTAATACGCGGCTTGGGCGGCAATGCGGACCCAGTTGATCGAGTTGATCGCGGCGAGGCGGTGATCGCGTGCGAAGGCTTGGTCGGCGAAGACTTGCTTCACCAGCGACTGCGCGTCGTCGAACGTGCCTTCGATGGCGACGTTGCGGATGTTCGACGCCGTCGTCGTGGTCATCTGGCGGCGCTGCACGTCGGAGATGCGGCCCTTCGGGTGCAGGACGACGAGGTCGATGTTGGGTTGGTTCGCGAGTGCAGCCACGGCTGCCGCGCCGGTGTCGCCGGATGTTGCCGCGAGAACGAGGGCCCGTTGGTTGCGGCGCTTCAGCGCTTCGTTCATCAGCGGCGCCAGGAGTTGCAGGGCGAAGTCTTTGAAGGCGAGCGTGGGGCCGTGGAAGAGTTCGAGCAGCCAGCGGTGTTCGCCGAAGGGCACCAGCGGCGCGACGCGTTTGTCGTCCCACTTCGCGTAGGCTTCGTGCGCGTGCTTGTCGATGTCGCGGTACCACTCGGGGCTGCCGGCGAAGAGCGCGACGACGGCGGCAGCGAGGTCGGCGTAGGTGGCCCCGGGCTTGTTGCGGATGCGCGCGAGGTCGAAGGTCGGCCAAGACTCGGGAACGTAGAGGCCGCCGTCGGGTGCGGGGCCTGAGATCAGGACATCTTCGAAGCTGATCGCGGGGGATGCGCCGCGCGTCGAGACGTATTTCATTTGCCGAACCTCAAGCGTCCGCGGACCTGATGGAATCGCAAGTATATGACGAGAAGAACAACGGCCAGTGAAAACCACGTCAGCGCGTAGTTCAGGTGGTTGTCGGGAATGTTGATGTCGGTGGCGCGCGGTTCCGGGCCGCCGTCGATGGCCGACGTCGCTTCCAGGATCAGCGGGCGTGAGAGCGTCACGCCGACGGCCGTGGCGATCGCCTTGCTGTCGCGCAGATAGAAGGTGCGGGTCGCGAGATCGGGCGGCGGGGTGAAGGCGCTGGGCGTCGGCGGCGGGCGGAGAGTGCCCGTGACTTCCACTTCGCCTTCGAACTGGCCTTCCTTGCGCGTCGCCGGATCCTTTTTGTCTTCGGGCACCCAGCCACGGTCGACGAGGATCGTGCCGCCGGAGACGAGGTTGAACGGCGTTATGACCTTGAAGCCGACGCGCGTGGGGCCGTCGTCGCTGCGCGGGGCGAAGACGTAGGATTCTTTGGTGTGGTCGAATGTGCCGTCGGCGGTGGCGTGGCGGTAGGCGGCGTAGTCGCCGGTCGCGAAGAGGACTTCGACGGGCGCGGGTGCTGCGGTCGAGCGGGCGGCGATTTGGTCGAGCTGTTCGTGTTTTTCCGCGCGGCGCTGAAGCTGCCAGGTGCCGAGGCCGATCAGGATCGCCAGCGCGATCACCGTCGCGATTGTCAGGACGGGCAGCGGGCGGAAGGTCACGGCTATTTCATCCGGCCTTCGCCGGCTTGGTTGCGGTATTGGAGCGCGAAGAGCGTCGCCTTGAACACCGGCAAGAGGCCGAGGCAGAGGCCGATCGTGAGCGGCAGCCAGAGTACGGCGTGCACCCAATAGGGCGGCTGGAAGTTCACTTCGATGACGAGGGCGCTGGCGACGATGAAGGCGCCGGCGATCATGATGACGAAGACTGCGGGGCCGTCGCCTGAGTCAGCGAAGCGGTAGTCGAGGTCGCAGACGGTGCAGCGCGGGGCGAATTTCAGGTATTCGGCGTAGAGCTTGCCCGTGCCGCAGCGCGGGCAACGGCAGAGCAGCCCCGATCGCCAAAGTGGGGCTGCCCGCAACTGTCCCATACCTCACCCTTCGGTTCGCGCCCTACTTAGTGCGCGGCTGGCGTGCCTGCGCCCCAGACGTAGATTGCGGCGAAGAGGAAGAGCCATACCACGTCGACGAAGTGCCAGTACCATGCCGCGGCTTCGAAACCGAAGTGACGCTCCGGCGTGAAATGGCCGGCGCGGGCGCGGAAGAAGCAGACGATCAGGAAGATCGTGCCGACGATGACGTGGAAGCCGTGGAACCCGGTCGCCATGAAGAACGTCGCGCCGTAGATGTTGCCGGAGAAGGCGAACGCGGCGTGGCCGTATTCATAGGCCTGGACGGCGGTGAAGGTGAGGCCGAGCAGGATCGTCAGCGCGAGGCCGTTGACCGCGCCCTTCTGGTTGCCGGTTTGGATCGCGTGGTGCGCCCAGGTGACGGTCGTGCCCGAGGTCAGCAGGATCAGCGTGTTCAGCAGCGGCAAGTGCCAGGGGTCGAATGTCGCGATGTTCGCGGGCGGCCAAGCGGGCAAGTTGATGTAGGTCGGGAACAGCGCCGCGTTGAAATAGGCCCAGAACCAGGCGACGAAGAACATCACCTCGGAGGCGATGAAGAGGATCATGCCGTAACGCAGATGAAGCTTTACCACCGGCGTGTGATCGCCCTTCACGACGGACTCTCTGATGACGTCGCGCCACCAGCCGATGAACGTCCACGCCAGGATCAGCCCGCCTAGGATCAATATCCACGGACCGTCGAACACAGGAATGCCGAACAGCGCCGGCGCGCCCTTGAGATGCTGGAAGTAACCAATGGCGCCGACGGCGCTTGCGAAGGCGCCTATCGAGCCGACGATCGGCCACGCGCTGGGATCGACCAGGTGATAATCGTGTTTGACTTCGTCCGATGCCATTTGCGTTCGACCTCTAGGCTTAGCGTGTGTTCACTGCGGCGACCTTTTCGGTCTTCGCGGGAAAGAAGGTGTAGGAGAGCGTGACGGCGGTGACGTCCTTCGTTTCCGGATCGGTTGCGATCGCGGGATCGACGAAGAACGAGACACCCATGTTGGCGATTTGACCCGGCTTCAATTCCTGACGCGTGAAGCAGAAGCACTGGATCTTGTTGAAGTATTGCGCGGCCTTGATCGGCGTGACGTTGAACGTCGCGGTGCCGACGACGGGAACGCTGGACGTGTTGTGCGCGCGGTAGTGGGCGACGGTGTTCTCGCCGAGGCGGACCTTCATCGACACGCGCTCAGGGCCGAACTCCCACGGGAGCCCCTGCCCCACGTTGGCGTCGAAGCGCACCTCCATCGTTTCGGCGGTGACGGTGTCGGACGCGGCGACGGCAATGCGCGGCGTGCCGGCGAAGCCCGTGACCTGGCAGAAGATGCGATAGAGCGGCACCGACGCATATGACAAGCCGACCATGCCGACGACGACGCCGACGCACATTGCCAGGACTTTGTCGTTGGGTT
>JAEUMM010000263.1 GCA_016792645.1 Alphaproteobacteria bacterium
AAATTTCCTGATAGCGATCGGCCCGCCGCAAACCTTTCACCGGCTTCGTCGTAGCCGGCCGTCACCCGAGCTTCGCGGGCGAAGCCTCGTAGATTTCGATGGTCGGCGCTTCAGCGCCCATCTCGCGGCCTTTGTTCACGAAATCGATCGAGGCCTTCACCTTGAAATGCGTGGCCAGCGCCGCCGCATCCTTCCACTTTTCGACGAACACCAGCTTCATCGGATTTTCGGTGTCGACGTGGACCGCATGCGAGATGCACCCGGGCTCGCTCCGCGAGCGATGCACGTGCTCAAGTCCCAACCGCTTGAGCACCTCGAACGTATCGGGCTTAGCAACGATGCTTCCAAGCACAACGATCATATCGCCCTCTCAAACCGGCAGCCGCACGACCGCGCGCAAACCGCCCATCGCACTGTCGCCCAAAATAATGTCGCCGCCATGCCCGCGCGCGATATCGCGCGCGATCGCAAGACCCAAGCCCACGCCGCCTGCAGCAAGCGTACGCCCACTGTCTAACCGGTGGAACGGACGAAACGCCTCTTCGCGCTGATCGGCGGGAATCCCAGGCCCGTCGTCGTCGACCGCGATCTCGACCATCGCCCCGTTCTCGACCGCGCTCACCTGCGAATGCGTGCCGTGCCGGATCGCATTCTCGACCAAGTTCATCACGCAGCGCCGCATCGCGTTCGGCCGCAGCTCCACCAAAATGCCGTTCTTCACCGAAAGCTCGACGGTCTTCTCCGGCGACTTCGCGTCGGCCTTGCGCTGGGCACTGACAACGACATCGCGCAGCAACTGCCCAAGATCCGTCTCCGAAGCACCCTCCCCCGCCTGCCCGCGCGCGAAAGCCAGATACTCTTCCAGCATCCGCTCCATCTCTTCGACGTCGCCTTTCAGCGCCTGCATCGCGGCGCTGTCCTTCATCATCGCGAGTTCAAGCTTCATGCGCGTCAGCGGCGTCCGCAAATCATGGCTCACGCCGGCCAGCATATCTGTGCGCTGCTGCACGAAGCGCGAGATACGCTCGCGCATATCGAGAAACGCCAGCGAGGCGCGCCGCACCTCGGTCGCGCCCGACGGCCGGAAATCCGGCACATCACGCCCCTTGCCGAAAGCCTCCGCCGCATCGGCGAGCCGCTCAATGGGCCGTATCTGGTTACGCAAGAACAACACGGCGACGCTGAGCAGCACCATCGCGGTGCCCATCATCCACAACACCCACACATGCGTGTTGGTCGACATCACACGCTTGCGTTCGGCCAGCACCTGCATCACCGCACCGTCCAGCTGAATGCGAATATCGACGGTGTCCTCCATCGAATCCGAATCGACCCACACCGGCCGGCCGATGCGCGCCGAAAGTTCGCGGCCGAACACCTGCTTCAAAACTTCATAGGCGGGCGACTCCGTCTCGGGAATTTTGCCGCCCGTGACAATGACGGGTACAAGACCGAACGACGTCTCACGAAGGCGCACAACTTCGCCCGCAAACTTCTCCGGCCCCTGCGTTTCGTAACTCTGGACGAAGAGCACGATCTGCGCCGCCACGCCGCGCGAGATGCGCGTCGTCACCGTCTCCCACTGCCGGTCGAACAGCAGATAGGTGACCACGGCCTGCAGCACGACGACGGGCATCACGATGATAATCAGCGAACGCCCGAACAGCCCCTTCGGCATCGACCGGCGAAACCACCCGCGCGAGGACATGGCCTAACCCACCCGATCCGGCATCAGCACATAGCCGACGCCGCGCACCGTCTGCAGATAAAGCGGCAACTTCGGATCGTTCTCGATCTTGCGCCTGAGCCGCGTGATCTGCACGTCAACGGTCCGCTCCAACACCGCGCCCATCCGCTCCGACAAATCGGAACGCGAAAACGTCTGTCCCGGATTGGCCGCCAGCACGCGCATCAACTGAAGCTCCGCCGAGGTCAACTTCACCGGCTTCCCGTCACGCGTCAGCTCACCGCGTTCGGCATCGAAGCGGCAGGTGCCTAGCTGCATGATCTGCTTCACGACCTCAACTGGCGTGCCCGCCCGCCGCAAGATCGTGGCAATCCGCAGCAACAACTCGCGCGGCTCAAACGGCTTGGCGAGATAATCATCCGCGCCCCGTTCAAGCCCCTCGATCCGATCCCCCGTCTCACCGCGCGCCGTCAGCAGCAGGATCGGCACCCGCGACGTCTCGCGGATCGCCTTGGTCAGCGCGAACCCATCCTCGCCCGGCATCATCACGTCGAGCACGATGAAATCGAAGTCGAGGCTCGCCATCAGCTGCCGCGCCTCGGCCGCATCCTTCGCCGCCGTCACGCGATAGCCATTCTCGCTGAGATACCGTTGCAACAATGTGCGAATGCGCGTGTCGTCGTCCACGATAAGCAGGTGATGCACATGCGTTTCGACGTCGTCGAGTTCAGCTTCAGCGCTCATCGTTTGGCGATCAGGCGCAACACGCCCGCCCGTTCTTGCTCGGCCAGAAGGCCGGATAACACAGCCCGAAATCCTGCCACCGCCTCAGGCCCCGCCTCGCGATACGCCCGCGCCAACCGCGTACGCTGCAAGGCCGTCAACTCAGCCTCCACCCCGGCGCCCTTGCCCGTCAGCCGCAGCAACCGCTGCCGCCGGTCGCGCGACCCTTGCGCCTGAGTCAAAAATCCACCGTCGGTCAGGTTCTTCACCACACGGCTGAGCGATTGTTTCGTAATGCCCAGAATACCCAGCAGATCCGAAACCGGAATCCCGGGGTGGCGCGCAACAAAGTGCAAAGCCCGATAATGCGCGCGCCCCAAACCCAACTCGGTCAACCGCTGATCCAACGTCTTGGCGAAATCCCGCCCGGCGAAAAAGAACAATTCG
>JAEUMM010000306.1 GCA_016792645.1 Alphaproteobacteria bacterium
GATGCCGAGCGCGGGGAAATGGTTTTTGGATTCGTCGTAGAGTTAGTAAACGCGCAGCAACGCCTTCGACGGGATGCAGCCGATGTTGAGGCAGGTGCCGCCGAGCTTGCCGCGTTTTTCGATGCAGAGCGCGCGCTTGCCGAGTTGGCCCAGGCGGATCGCGGCGTTGTAGCCGCCGGGGCCGCCACCGATCACGACGGCATCGTAGAGGTCGCTCATTCCTTTGTCCTTCTCGCGCGATAGCGCGATGGAGATTTCGTTTTCACCACGAAGCCTCGAAGTACTCGAAGGTTCACGAAGCAGAAGGATGGGCGCTTCGCGCCGAGTGTCCAGAGAGGCTTGGTGAAACTTTGTGTGCTTCGAGGCTTCGTGGTGAAAGGGAATTTCAACGCGCACAGACGTGCGCGGACTGGGTGGCCGGGTCAAGCCCGGCCATGACGACTTTGGGTGGTTAGAGCTCGAGGACCAGACGTTCGGGGGCTTCGAGGCATTCTTTGACGCGCACCAGGAACGTCACGGCTTCTTTGCCGTCGACGAGGCGGTGGTCGTAGGAGAGGGCTAGGTACATCATCGGGCGGATTTCGACTTTGCCGTCGATGGCGACCGGGCGTTGTTCGATTTTGTGCATCCCTAAGATCCCCGATTGGGGGACGTTGAGGATGGGGGTCGACATCAGGCTGCCGTACACGCCGCCGTTCGAGATCGTGAACGTGCCGCCTTGGAGTTCTTCGAGCTTCAGCTTGTTGTCGCGGGCGCGCAGGCCGAAGTCGTTCACTTTCTTTTCGATCTCGGCGAAGTTCAGGCGGTCGGCATCGCGCACGACCGGAACCACGAGGCCGCGTTCGGTGCCGACGGCGACGCCGATGTCGTAGTAGTTTTTGTAGACCATCTCGTCGCCTTCTATCTCGCCGTTGACCGACGGGATTTCTTTCAGGGCGATGATGCAGGCCTTGACGAAGAAGCTCATGAAGCCGAGGCGAACGCCGTAGCGCTTTTCGAACGTGTCCTTATGCGCGGCGCGCAGGTGCATGATCGAAGACATGTCGACCTCGTTGAAGGTCGTCAGCATCGCGGCGGTGTTTTGGGCCTCTTTCAGACGCAGCGCGATCGTGCGGCGCAGGCGCGACATGGGCACGCGTTCTTCGCGCGCGGCTTCGTGGCGCGGACCGGACGGGGGCACGTAGACCGGCTTGGGATCGTTGGCGCGCGCTTCGATCGCGGCGAGGACGTCACCCTTCGTGACGCGGCCTTCGCGGCCGGTCGGCGAAATCGACTGCGGGGCGACGTTGTTTTCTTCGGCGATTTTTCGCGCGGAGGGGCTGAGGATCGGCGCTGCCGCCGCGGCGCGCGGGGGTTGCGGCGCTGGCGTTGGAGCTGCTGCGGCTGGCTTTGGCGCCGGTGCGGCAACGGGCGCGCTGGGCAGGGGTTTTGGTTTCGGCGGGGCGGCGGCTGCGCCTGATCCTTCGCCGAGCATTCCCAAAATCCCGCCGACGGCGATGGTGCCGCCGGGTTGGACGAGGATTTCGGAGAGAACGCCCGCTTGCGGGGCGGGGACTTCGACCGTGACCTTGTCGGTTTCGAGTTCGACCAGCGGTTCGTCGGCGCGGACGGTGTCGCCTTGCGCTTTAAGCCATTTGCCGACTGTGGCTTCCGTCACGGATTCGCCAAGGCCGGGTACGCGGATTTCGATCGTCATTCCTGCTTCTCTTCCTGCGGTCGCCGGGGGTTGGCGACTTGAATCATACGGTCAGCGCTTCGTCGAGAAGTGCTTTCAATTCTGCCTGATGGCGGCTGGCTTGGCCGGCGGCGGGTGAGGCCGAGGCGTGGCGGCCGACATAGCGGGCGCGTTTGATGCGCGCGCCGATGCGGTCGAGGACCCATTCGATGTTGGGTTCCATGAACGTCCAGGCGCCCATGTTCTTTGGTTCTTCCTGCGCCCACACGATGTCGGCCTTGAGGAAGCGGCCGAGTTCGTTGACGAGGGAGCGCGCGGGGAACGGATAGAACTGTTCGATGCGCATCAGATAAACGTCGGTCAGGCCGCGCTTTTCGCGTTCTTCGAGCAGGTCGTAATAGACCTTGCCCGAGCAGAGAACGACGCGGCGGATTTTATCGTCCGGCTGAATGGCGACGGTGGAACCAGGATAGGTTTGCGCGTCGTCGTGCAGCACGCGGTGGAACGACGTGCCTTCCGCCATCTCACTGAGCTTTGAGACGCAGCGCTTGTGACGCAGAAGGGACTTCGGCGTCATCAGGATCAGCGGCTTGCGGAAGTTGCGGTGGATCTGACGGCGCAGCGCGTGGAAGTAGTTGGACGGCGTCGAGATGTTGCCGACCTGGATGTTGTCTTCGGCGCAGGCTTGCAGGAAGCGTTCGAGGCGCGCGGAGGAGTGTTCCGGACCTTGGCCTTCATAACCGTGTGGGAGCAGCATCACGAGGCCGGACATGCGCAGCCATTTGCGCTCACCCGTCGTGATGAATTGGTCGATGAGGACTTGCGCACCGTTTACGAAGTCGCCGAATTGGGCTTCCCAGAGGACAAGCGCCTTCGGTTCGGCGAGCGTGTAGCCGTATTCGAAGCCGAGTGCCGCCTCTTCGGAGAGGAAGGAGTCGACGACTTCGAATTCGGCTTGGCCGTCGCGGATATTTTGCAGCGGGAAGTAACGGTCTTCCGTTTCCTGATCGACGAAGGCCGAATGGCGCTGGCTGAACGTGCCGCGCACCGAGTCTTGGCCAGCCAAGCGAACGTGGAAGCCTTCGTCGAGCAACGTGCCGAAGGCGAGCGCTTCAGCGGTGGCCCAGTCGATACCTTCGCCCGTTTCGATCATCTGCGCCTTTTGCTGAAGCTGGCGCTGAATCGTTTTGTGCAGATGGAAATCCGAGGGTGCGCGGCTGAGCGCCTCGCCGACCAATCTCAGCTTTGCGATTGAGGTTGCGGTGTCGCCGCGGCGTTCTTCGCCTTCAGCTTGACCCATGCCCGACCAAGCGCCGTCGAGCCAGTCGGCGCGGTTGGCCTTAAAGCCCGAGGCTGCTTCGAGCGCGGCGGTGAGACGCGCGTCGAAGGCGCCTTTCATTTCCGCAAGCTCGTCGACGGTCATGGTGCCTTCGTCGAGCAGGCGCTGTTCGTAGAGCGCCAGCGTGGACTTGTGCGCCTTCACCGCCTTGTACATCAGCGGTTGGGTGAACATCGGCTCGTCCGTTTCGTTGTGACCGAATCGGCGGTAGCAGAACATGTCTATGACGACGTCTTTGTGGAATTTCTGACGGAATTCCGTGGCGACGCGTGCGCAGTACACGACGGCTTCCGGATCGTCGCCGTTGACGTGGAAGATCGGCGCTTGGACCATCAGCGCAACGTCCGACGGGTATGGCGACGAGCGGGAGTGCATCGGCGCGGTGGTGAAGCCGATCTGGTTGTTGACGACGACGTGGATGGTGCCGCCGGTGCGGTAGCCGCGGGTGCCCGACATGGCGAAGCACTCGGCGACGATGCCTTGACCGGCGAACGCGGCGTCGCCGTGCATCAGGATCGGGATCACCGACGTGCGTTCGACTTTGTCGTTGTGTTGCCGTTGCTTCGCGCGCGCCTTGCCGAGGACGACGGGATTCACCGCCTCCAAATGGGACGGGTTGGCGGCGAGCGAGAGATGGACCTTGTTGCCGTCGAATTCGCGGTCCGACGAGACGCCCAAATGGTACTTCACGTCGCCGGAGCCGCCGACGTCGTCGGGGCTGGACGAGCCGCCTTGGAATTCGTGGAAGATGGCGCGGTAGGGTTTGGCCATCACGTTGGCCAGCACGTTCAGGCGGCCGCGGTGCGGCATGCCGATCGAGATTTCCTTCGCGCCGAGTTTGCCGCCGACCTTGATGATCTGCTCCAGCGCCGGGATCAGCGATTCACCGCCGTCGAGGCCGAAGCGTTTCGTGCCGACGAATTTCACCGCGCAGAAACGCTCGAAGCCTTCGCCTTCGATGAGTTTGTAGAGGATCGCCTTCTTGCCTTCGGGCGTGAAGGTGATGTCCTTGTCCGCGCCTTCCATGCGTTGCTGCAGCCACGCCTTCTCTTCCGGGTTGGCGATGTGCATGAACTGAATGCCGATGTTGCCGCAGTAGGTCTTGCGCAGCACGTCGAGCATTTGACGGACGGTCGCGGACTCCATGCCCAGCATGCCGTCGATGAAGATCGGGCGATCGAGATCGCCGGGGCCGAAGCCGTAACTTTCCGGATGGAGTTCCGGATGGGGCACGGGCTTGGTCAGCCTCAGCGGATCGAGGTCGGCTTCCAAATGGCCGCGCACGCGATAGGCGCGGATCATCTGAATGGCGCGCACGGTGTCGACGACGGCGCGGCGGGCGTCACCGGACGGCAGCGACGGCGCGATCGCGGTCAGTTTCTGCTGCAGTTCGTGGACGGTCGCTTCGCGCGCCGGGGCTTTCGCCTTTGCGTCGGGCTTCGCGGCGGGGAGCGTGCCGGTGAGCGCGCGCGTCACTTCATCTTCGGGTTCGGGCCAGTCGCGGCGCGCCCATGAGGGGCCGTGTGCGGCTTCGGTCGTGCGGTCGACCACCGTTGCGAAGAACGTGCGCCAGCTTTCGTCGACGCTGTTCGGGTCGTTCAGATAGAGCGCGAGCTGCTGTTCGATGAAGTTCGCGTTCGCGCCGTTGAGGAAGGAGGTCGCTTCAAAGACGTCGTTCAAGCGTGCGTCTTTGGTCTGCGGGGTTGCCATTTTCGTCTCGTCGTTCCTGCCGATGCAGAGATAATGCCGCCGAAGTGTTTCAGTAGCCTTTCAATACGTGCACCAGGGTCGTACCCAATGCCGCGGGCGAGTCGGCGACGGTGATGCCCGCCGACCGCATCGCGTCGATCTTGCCGCCGGCCGTTCCTTTGCCGCCCGACACGATCGCACCGGCGTGACCCATGCGACGTCCCGGCGGGGCCGTGACGCCGGCGATGAAGCCGACAACCGGTTTCTTGACTTTCGCGCGTTTCAAGAAGTCGGCCGCGTCTTCCTCGGCGGAGCCGCCGATTTCGCCGATCATGATGATGGACTTGGTTTCCGGATCGGCAAGGAACATCTCAAGCACATCGATGAAGTTCGTGCCGTTTACGGGGTCGCCGCCAATACCCACACACGTGGTCTGGCCAAGATTGACGGCTGTCGTTTGAGCGACTGCCTCATAAGTGAGCGTTCCTGAGCGGGAGACGATGCCGACGGAGCCGCGCTTGTGAATGTGGCCGGGCATGATGCCGATCTTGCATTCGCCCGGCGTTATGACGCCGGGGCAGTTCGGGCCGACAAGGCGTGTCTTGGAACCCTGCAGCGCGCGCTTGACCTTGACCATGTCGAGGACCGGGATG
>JAEUMM010000357.1 GCA_016792645.1 Alphaproteobacteria bacterium
CTGCATATTCAACTCGCTGGCCGCCGAACGCGGACCGGCAGTGGCTCGACATGGCGTCCCAATAAGGACGCACATCGGGTGTTCGGGCCGGGCGCTTGTCGTTCCCCGCTGATGAAACTCAAGAACCTAAAGGGATCCGGAGGAATGAAGCTCAAGGCTGGTCAAGCGCGCGCGTCGCGCGGCGCGGTGCCGTATGTGTTCGCGATGTTTGCGTTCGTGCTGCTGTGCGCGGCGGTCGTTCAGAGTTTGGCGACGTCGGCGAAGGCCGACCAGCCGGTGATTTATGCGGTGGATTTCACGGACTACCGCTCGGGCCCGATCCATACGTGGTTGCAGTCGAAGGGCTTTGCCTTTGAGCGCGACGCGAACGATGCGGCGTCCATCGCGTTCCGCGCAGGCGCGCAGGGCCTTGAGGTTGCGGCGCTGAAGCAAGCGCAGGGCCTGCTGATCAACAAGACGATCGGCGCGAATTCCTATTCGGCCATCGAGATCGAGTGGGGCGTCGGACGCCACCCGCCCGGTGCGTCTTATGAAAAGAAGGTCAACAACGAGGCCATTATGGTCCACGTGTTCTTCGGTTCGGAGAAGAAGGCATCGGGATCGATGTTCGCGCCGGATATTCCATATTTCATCGGCTTTTTCCTGTGCAACGGCGACCGGATCGGCCATCCGTATCAAGGCCGGTACTATCAAGAGGGCGGGCGCTATGTTTGCCTTGACGCGCCGGCGCCTGGGCGGGCGGTCGTGTCGCACTTCAATCTGAAGGAAGGCGTGCGCGCCATTTTCGGGACCAAGGCGGCGGAGTCGGTCACGGGCTATTCCATCCAAGTCGATACGACTTCATCGACCGGTGACGGCAAGTCCAGCGCCTTCATCAAGCGGATTCGCTTCGTTTCGTAAGAGACTGCGTTCCATCCGGCTCCTTGCCCAACGACGGCGACGCCGCGCTCGACCAGCGCGACGCTTCGCGTTTAGTGGTCTTTGAACTGCGGCGGACGCTTTTGCAGTTGGGACATCACTGCTTCAATCTGGTTCGGTTTGCCGGCGATCGCGGTTTGCTCACGCGACTCCGCCAGCAGCGCGTCGCCGATCGGCGCCAGCGGGGCCGCGTTGAGTAGACGTTTGGCGGCGCGAATGGCTTCGGGATTTTTCTGTGTGATCTCTCGCGCGGTGGCCAACGCGTCGGCGCGCGGATCGCTTGTGAGGCGCGTGATGACGCCAAGTTTGGCGCCCTCCTCCGCCGTGAAGATTCTGCCAGTGTAGGTGAGTTCGCGGATGACGTCGTCGCGCATGATGTGGCGCATGAGGACCGTGCCGGCCATGTCGGGGACGAGGCCCCATTTGATTTCCATCACCGAGAGCTTCGTGTCGGGCGCGGCATAGCGCATGTCGGCGCCGAGCATGACTTGGAAGCCGCCGCCGAAGGCGACGCCGTGGACCGCGGCGATCACCGGCACGGGCACTTCGCGCCAGACCCAGGCCGCGTATTGCGGGCGGTTGGCGAGGCCGTTGGTGCGCGCCATCAGGCGGCCTTCGGGGCGCGGGTCGCTGCCCGCGTCCGCCGTGCGCTGAAAGTTGCCCATGTCGAGGCCGGCGCAAAAGGCTTTGCCTTCGCCAGAGATCACGACGGCGCGGACCTTCGGGTCGGCTTTCAGGCGCGTGCCGGCTTCGATGAGGGCTTCGAACATCTTGTCGTCGAGCGCGTTCATCTTGTCGGTGCGCACGAGGCGGACGTCGGCGAGGCCGTCTTCGATGGTGATCGTCACGCGGTCGTTCATGAGCGTTGTCCTTCGTGTTTCTTTGTTGCCGCAGCATCACGAAGAACGCACGCGCTCGCAAGCGGTGGTGGGCGGTTTTCGCGTCCTGGTATTGATTCGGGGCCTCGACACCCGTGCGTGAGGGCGGGTCCAATGACTGTCGTTGATTCCCCTACGGTCGATTATGCGCGCCTCGAGCTTCCTTGCTGCTTGCCTGATTGTGCTTGGTCTTATGCCTGTCGCGGCGTGGGCGGATGGCGTGCCCCTGGGCGGGTTTGACTGGACGGGTTGGGTCTCGCAAGGCGGGGTCGCAGTGTCGGCGCCGGAGTGCGTGAGCGCGCACGATAAGCGCATCGATTGTTTTACCCGGGGGCAAGACGGGCAGCTGTGGCGGCGGGCCTTCGATGGGTCTGTCTGGATGCCTTGGACGAAGGCGGCCGGCGTTGCGAATGCCTCGCTCTATGAGGCGCGGCCGGAATGCGTGGTGCCGGCTCATGGACACATCGATTGCTTCGTGCGGCGGCACGGCGACGGGGCGATGTTCCGGCGGACGTGGGCCGGCGCGTATGTGCATTCGTGGGAGAATCTTGGCGGCAGTTTGGCGTCCGACCCCGATTGCGTAACGCAAAAGGCTGAGCGCATCGATTGCTTCGCACGCGGCGAGGACGGCGCGATGTGGCAGAACAGCTTTACCGGCGACGCATGGACCGGTTGGGTTTCGCGCGGCGGCGACATAGCTGAAGGGACGAAACCTGCCTGTGCGCTGCGTTCGGCTGGCAAGATCGAGTGCCTTGTCGTTTGGGACGACAAGGGCCTGAGGCACATGTCGGTCGGTTCGGACGATTGGGACGAGGTCGACGACGACATTGCGGCCGCCTCGCCTTCGAGCGAAAATTTGGTGCCGAGTCCTAAATGCTACGGCGCGCCAGACGACGCACGTGTCGATTGCTTCGTCCCGGTCGCCGACGAAGGGCGGCGCGCGCTGATGTATCTGCGCTATGACGGCTCGTGGACGACAGACGATTTGTCCAGCGATTTCGGGCGCGAAGCGGCGGGGGCCGATCGCGAGCTCGCGCAGTATGATTTCGACTGCGTCGTGCGCGCGAACATGCGCTTCGATTGCATGGAGGTCGCCACGTGGCGCGGGTACAAGGGCACGGCGGCGGACGGCGGGCCGGCGGTCCGTTTCCGTCACTATGCTTATGCGTTGGGCGGGCCGCCGGCGCAGTGGCGGAATGTGCCGTTGACTATGCCGGTGCAGGCGGGAAACGTGTCGTTCCTGAAATGCCTGAGTGTCGACGGGGAGCGCATGGACTGCTTTACGGGCGGCAATTGGCTCGGCAATTCGACGCTGAACCAGGCCTCGTTCGTGCATCAGGAACGGATCGTGTTCAAGCCGATGAGGCCGGTGCGCTGACTTTTCCGACCGTCTCGCCTAGTGTCCGGCCCGACATATAAGAACCGGAGAGACGCTCATGATCAAAGTTCACCACCTGAACAACTCGCGCTCGCATCGCGTGCTGTGGCTCTTGGAAGAGATCGGCGCGCCGTATGAGATCGTGCACTACAAGCGCGATGCGGTGACACGGCTGGCGCCGCCGGAGTTGAAGAAGATCCATCCGCTCGGCAAATCGCCGGTGGTCACGGACGGAGATCGCGTGGTCGCGGAGTCGGGCGCGATTATCGAGTATCTGACGAAGACGCACGGGAAGAAGACGAAGCTGTGGCCGGAGGATTTCGGGCCGCATTGGATTGCGCATACGCATTGGATGCACTTCGCGGAAGGGTCCGCGATGCTGCCGTTCCTGATGGCGCTTTACGCGAGCTTGCTGGGCGAAAACGCCGCACCGTTGCGGCCGCGCATCGAGAGCGAGATCGCTAATCATCTCGCCTACATGGAAGGCGCGCTTGCAAAGCAGGACTACTTTGCAGGGCCCGACTTCACCGCGGCGGACATCCAGATGTCTTTTGTTCTCGAGGTTGCCGACAACAGCGGACGCCTTAAGGATCTTCCGCGGCTCGCCGCCTTGATCAAGCGGCTCAGGGACCGGCCGGCCTATAAGCGCGCGATCGAAAAGGGCGGGCCGCTGGAATTGATGCGGCGTTGATCTATGTCATGGATACATCACTTGGGACCGCTCTAGTTGCGCTCCGTGAAGAGGATCAGTATGGCAAAATCTCATGACGGTGCGGTCGATATCGGCATTTCGGTCGGCGACCGCAAAGACATTGCGGCGGGGTTGTCGCGCGTTTTGGCGGACACCTACACGCTTTATCTGAAGACGCACAATTATCACTGGAACGTCACGGGGCCGCAGTTCAACGACCTGCACGCGATGTTCATGACGCAGTACACGGAGCTTTGGAACGCGGTCGATTTGATCGCCGAGCGGATTCGGTCGCTCGGGCATTTCGCGCCGGGGTCGTACAAAGCGTTCGCGGAACTTTCTTCGATCAAGGAAGAGGAAGGCGTGCCGGCGTCGGGGCAGATGTTGGAGAACTTGCTCTCCGGGCACGAGACGGTGGCGCGGACGTGCCGCGGGTCGTTCCCCGCGGCCGAGAAGGCGCATGATCAGCCGACGATGGATTTGTTGACCCAGCGGCTGCAGGTGCATGAGAAGACGGCGTGGATGCTGCGGAGCATTCTCGGGCGTTAGGCGCACGTGGGGTCAGCTTCACCACGAAGCCTCGAAGGACACCAAGGTACACGAAGGCTGCCTTCGAGGATTGATGGTTGAAATATTAAGGGGCGCGTTGCGCCCCTTTTTCGTTCTTCGTGAAACTTCGCGTTCTTCGAGGCTTTGTGGTGAAGCTGACTCGACCCCTACTCCGCCGCGACCGGTTTGCGTTCGCGCACCGCGTAGTCTTCCCACTTCACGTGCTCGACCGCCTTCGCGTAGTCGCGGGTGTGGGACGAGTAGTTTTGCGTGATGTGGCCTTTGGCATTTTTGTACCACGAGCGGCAGTGCGGGTCGGCCCAGGTTGTCTTGGCTAAGCCGGCTTTGAGTTCGCGGTTGAAGGCGTCTTGGGCCGATTGCTTCACTTCCATCGCGGCGATGCCGCGCTTTTGCATTTCGGTGATGGCCTTGACTGCGTATTCGACCTGGCGCTCGAGCATGAAGGTGATCGAGTTGTGGCCTAGGTTCGTGTTCGGGCCGTAGAGGATGAACATGTTCGGGAACTTCGCGGCGGTGATGCCGAGATAGGCTTCGGGAGCTTCGGCCCAGGCTTCGCGCAGATGGATGCCGCCCTTCCCCACCACGTCGGCCGACCATTGCCAGCCTGT
>JAEUMM010000457.1 GCA_016792645.1 Alphaproteobacteria bacterium
CAAGCAGGTCTATGACGTGCGGCCCGAAGGCAATTGGGAAGGGCGCACCATCTTGCACCGCCTGCGGGTGATGAGCCCGCTGCCGCCGGTGCAAGAAGGCAAGCTGAATGCGCTGCGCGAGAAGCTGTTCGTGGCGCGGTCAAAGCGCGTGAAGCCGAACCGCGACGACAAGGTGCTCGCGGATTGGAACGGGCTCATGATCTACGGCCTCGTTCAGGCGTCGGATGCGCTCAACCGCGTCGACTGGCAGGCGGCCGCCGTGAAGGCGTTCTGGTACATCGCCGACAAGATGGGGTCCACCGATGGGCAACTCGATGCGCTGGCGCACAGCTCGCGGGACGGGAAGATCGGCGTCGCAGGTCTCGCCGACGACTATGCGAACATGTCGCGCGCGGCCATCGCGCTCTACGAGATCACGGGGCATCAGCCCTATCTCGACAAGGCGATCCGGTGGGTGAACACGCTGAACAACAGATTCTGGCGGATGGACATCGGCGGCTATGCGCTGACGCCAGCCGACGGCGATCCGCTGATCGTGCGCGTTCGGACGGTTGCCGATCAGGCGGTGCCTTCCGTCAACGGGACGATGATGCATGTGCTGGCGCGTCTCAACGGGCTGACGGGCGATGCGATCCATGCGGAGCGGTTCAGCGTGCTGACGCAGGCCTTCGCCGAAGATGCGCGGCGGCAGCTGATTTCGGCGGCGACCTACCTCAACGGGTTCGATGCGATCTTGCGTGCGATCTCGATCGTGATCGTTGGTCAGCGCAACGACGCCGGCGTCGCCGCGTTCCGCGATGTGTTCCGCCGCGTGAGCGTGCCGAACAAGGTCGTGCAGATCGTGGCGCCCGGCGAAGCGCTCTATGACGGCCATCCGGCGAACGGCAAGGGTCAGGTCGACAATAAGGTCACCGTGTACATGTGCGCGGGACAAACCTGTTCACCGCCGATCACCGATCCGAACCAACTCGAGCTGCAGCTCAAGACGCGGATGATGCCGCCCGGCGCCGTCGCGACCTCACGCGCTTAAGGAGACACGATGGCCGGCACCGACATTACGCTCAGCAGTCCGGACGGAAAGTTCGGCGCCTATCTCGCGCAGCCTTCGTCGAACAAGGGGCCGGGCATCGTCGTGATCCAAGAGATCTTCGGCGTGAACCAGGTTATGCGCGACATCTGCGACGGCCTGGCTGGGCAGGGATATTTCGCGCTGGCGCCGGATCTCTTCTGGCGGCTGGAGCCCAACATCCAGATCACCGACAAGTCGGAAGCGGAGTGGAAGAAGGCGTTCGAGCTCTATCAAAAATTCAACCCCGAGACGGGCGTGAAGGACATTCAGCTGGCGATCACGCATCTGCGCGGCGTGCCGGGGGCTGGTCCGAAGGTTGGGGCGGTCGGTTATTGCTTGGGTGGGTATCTGGCCTACCTGACGGCGGCGCGGACGAATGTGGACGCTGCGGTCGGTTATTACGGCGTGAGCATCGAGCAGGCGCTGAACGAGAAGGACAAGATCAAGAAGCCGCTGCTGTTGCACCTCGCGGAGAAGGATCAGTTCGTGCCGCCGGCGGCGCAGACGCAGATCATCGATGCGTTCAAAGGACACCCCTTCGTCACGACGCACCAGTATGCGGGGGTCGATCACGCCTTCGCGCGCGTCGGCGGCCAGCACTTCGACAAAGCGGCGGCGGATCTGGCCAATGCGCGCACGGCGGAATTTTTCAAAACCCATCTGAGTTGAGGCTTCGTCCCATGACGCGTGCGATCCGGTTCGAGAAGGTCGGCGGGCCCGACGTGTTGTCGTTTCAGGAGGTGACGCTGGCGCCGCCCGGCGACGGCGAAGTTCGCGTGCGGCACACGGCGATCGGCGTCAACTTCATCGACACGTATCACCGGACCGGGCTCTACAAATTGCCGCTGCCTTCGGGGCTTGGGATGGAGGCGGCCGGCGTGGTCGAGCAGGTCGGCGCGGGCGTCACGCGCTTTCGCGAAGGCGACCGCATCGTCTATGCGACCGGGCCGCTCGGCGCTTACAGCGAGGCCAACAACGTCGTCGCCAACCGTGCGTTCAAGATTCCCGACGGCGTCAGCGATGAGATCGCGGCGTCGTTGATGCTGAAGGGTCTGACCGCGCATTTCTTGCTGCGGCGGACGCACAAGGTTCAGGCCGGTGAGCCCATCCTGTTTCATGCGGCCGCCGGCGGGGTCGGCATGATCGCCATTCAGTGGGCGCGCTTTCTTGGCGCCACCGTCATCGGCACGGTCGGCAACGACAGCAAGGTCGCGCTGGCGCAGCGGCTTGGTTGTCATCACGTGATCGTTTCGTCGCGCGAGAATATTGCGAACCGGGTGCGCGAAATCACCGGGGGCAAGGGCGTGCCGGTCGTCTATGACTCGGTCGGGCGCGATACGTTCATGGCGTCGATCGACTCACTGGCGCCGCTTGGTCTCTTCGTCAGCTTCGGAAATGCGAGCGGGCCGGTGCCACCGTTCGAGCCGGCCCTGTTGGCGCAGAAGGGATCGCTGTTCTTCACGCGGCCGACGATGTTCCACTACGTGACAACGCCGGAGGAATTGGACGCGGCGGCCGGCGAACTCTTCGACCTCGTCGCGCGCGGCGTGATCCGGAAGAGCGAGCCGAAAAGTTTCCCGCTAGCGATGGCCGCCGACGCGCATCGCGCGATCGAGAGCCGGCAGACGACCGGCTCGTTGGTGCTTATTCCGTAGGTCTGGGAGCGCCAGCGTCCCGAACTACTCCGCTGCGGCGGCGGGTTTGCGCAGATACATCGAGTTCTTTGGGCGCATGAAGACGCGTTGGAGCATCGGTTCGAAGGCTTCGAGCGGCATCGACTTGAACGCGGGGTCGAACGCGACTTGGTCGTAGAGATGACAGAACTGCGCGCAAGCTTCGAAGTGCGGGTGGCCGCGGAATTGGTCGCGCATGTTCCGGTCTAGCCCCAAGAAGTGGAAGAAGTAGTAGCCCTGGAACATGCCGTGCTTTTCGACGATCCAGTGGTTTCTCTCCGACACGTAGGGCTTCACGATGACGGCGGCGACGTCGGCATGGTTGGCCGGCCCCAACGTGTCGCCGATATCGTGGACGAGCGCGCAGACGACGTATTCTTCGTCCTCGCCGGCTTGATGCGCGCGCGTCGCGGTTTGGAGGCAGTGTTCGAGACGATCGACGGCGAAGCCGCCGCAGTCGCCTTTGAGCAGCTTGAGGTGGGAGATGATGCGGCTCGGCAGTTCCTTTTGGAACGGCGCCGCATGTTTGACGATGATGTTCCAGTCCTCTTGTGTGCCGTCGATCATCGCGTGGTACTTGGCGCGATCATGATCTTTGGCGTGAGATTCTCCGTCCATCGGCGTCTGACTCCCTATTTCACATGGATTGTAGCGTGACGCGCCGTACGCAATCCGTCAAATCACAGTGTCGGACGTGATAGGGTTTGCCGGAAACAGTCATGTAAAATACGTGGAGGACTCAAATATGGCCGGGAAACTTCAGGGACGGGTCGCACTTATTACGGGCGGGGCGCGCGGGATCGGCGCGGCGTCCGCGCGCGCGTTGGCGGAGGCGGGGGCAGCGGTTCTGATCACCGATGTTCTCGATGAAGACGGCGAGAAGACGGCAGCTGCGATTGCGGCGACGGGCGCACGCGCCGGCTATGTGCATCACGACGTGCGCGAGGAGGCAGCGTGGGTTGCGGCCGTCGGCGAGGCGGAGAAGCGCTTCGGCGGGCTCGACATACTCGTGAACAACGCCGGCATCTTTGCGATGAAGCCGATGATGGCGACGACGATCGAGGAGTTTCGCCACATGCAGGCGATCAACGTCGATGGCGTGTTCCTGGGCATGAAGACGGCGTTGCCGGCGATCGGGAAACGCGGCGGTCAGTGGCCCGGCGGGGGTTCGATTATCAATCTGTCGTCGGTCGCCGGATTGACCGGCGCCGCGTTCGCGGTGCCCTACAACGCGTCGAAGGGTGCTGTCAGATTGATGACGAAGGGCGCCGCACTGGAGTGCGCACAGCTCGGGCTCAAGATCCGCGTGAACTCGATACACCCGGGCGTGATCGACACCATGATGGGTCAGAAGGTGATGGACGATTTCGTCGCCGCGGGCGGCGGCGGTCCAAACGAGGTGCGCACGAACGTGATCGCGCTGCATCCGCTGGGGCGGCTCGGCGCGGCGGCGGACGTTGCGAACGCGGTCGTGTTTCTCGCGTCGGACGATGCGGCGTTCATGACCGGGTCGGAGGTCGTCGTCGACGGCGGGATGACCGCGCGCTAGGGCTGCGGGCGCAGGCGTAGAATCTTTCCGTCATCATCGTCGGTCAGCACGATGATCGAGCCGTCGGGCGCTTGATCGACGTCGCGGATGCGCGCGCCGAGTTCGATGCGTTCTTCGTCGACGACTTTCCCGTTTTCCAGTTTGAGGCGGACGATGCCCACGGCGCCTAGGCCGCCGATGAGAAGGTTGTCCTTCCACTGCGGAAATTTCGCGCCGGTGTAGAAGATCATGCCCGACGGCGAGATCGCGGGAACCCAGTACTTCACGGCGTCGGCGAGGTCGGGGCGCGTCGGCGGATCGGGAATGTCTTCGCCGTTGTAGTGCTTGCCCCAGCTGACGAGCGGCCAGCCGTAGTTCTTCCCGGGCTCGGGTCGGTTCAATTCATCGCCGCCGGCGGGGCCGAATTCGAGGGTATAGAGATCGCCGGTCTTGGGTTCGATCGCCGCACCTTGCACGTTGCGATGGCCGTAGGACCAAATTTCCGGCTTTGCATCGCTGCGGCCGACGAACGGATTGTCGGCGGGGACCGTGCCGTCCCGGTTCAAGCGGATGACCTTGCCCAAGTGGCTCATGAGATCCTGTGAGGGGGTCATCTTCTGACGCTCACCCGTGGTCAGGAACATGTGGCCTTGGCGGGAAAAGACGATGCGGCCGCCGTAGTGGCCGTTGCCCGACACTTTCGGCAGTTGGCGGAAGACGACGGTGACGTTGTCGAGTTTGCCCTCACCGAGGACGGCGCGGGCGAACGCCGTCGACGCGCCGCCGGGGCCGGGCTCGGCGTAGGAGAAGAAGATCACGCGGTTGGTCTTGAAGTCCGGATCGAGCGCGACATCGAGCAGACCGCCCTGCCCGCGCGCCGAAACCTCAGGCACACCGGCGAGCGGTTCGGAGAGTTTGTTGTCGGTGCCCAGGAGGCGCAGGCGACCGGCGCGCTCCGTGACCAGTGCGCGACCGTCGGGCAGGAAGGCGATGCCCCACGGGTGATCGAGGCCTGTCGCGAGTTCTTCGACGGCGAGCTTTCCCGTCTGGCTTGCCGCCGTTTCGCCGACGGCCGGTCCGCACGCCGCGGTGTAGATCGCCGCGACCAACGCTATCGCAACGGTGGGGTGGAGCTTGCGCATTGTCGGTTCCTCGCTTTTCGGCTGGCCGGTTAGCTTCGCGATTGGAAGCCCTTGCAGCGCACGTAGGTGCGGCGCCATTCCGGAACGGTGATCGAGCCGTCCGGTTTCACTTGTACGTGGATTGTCTCGGGCACGGCTTCGGCGTTGTCGTAGTCGCGCATGCGGAAGACGTATTTCGCGTCTTCGATGCGCGCGGCTTCAATCTTCCAGTTCGCAACAGGATCGAGCGGTGGGACTTTTGCCTTGGGATTCGAGGCGAGCTTGTCTGCGACGGCGAAGCTGTTCCAGCGGCTGACGCGGAACTCTGCCGGTCCGATCAGGACGAAGAACAGATACTGCGTTTCGTTGACGGCGCAGCGGTCGCCCGTCTTGGCGGCGAGGCGGTCGTCCATGAAGAAGGCTTCGTCGCCGGGCAAGTCGGCAGCGAGGAATTTCAGCGCTTCGTCGTCAAGGGCGATGGCGGTGCGGTCGGCCGCCTTCTCGCAGCGCTTGAAGACCATCGTGTCGACGCCGCCGCCAAGAGAAGCCGACGTGCGCACACGGTACATCACGCTCGGGCCGTCGGGGCGGAAGCGCCAGACCTCGCCACCGAAGGTCAGCGAGACGATGCCCGTCTCTTCGCTTGCATCGGTGATCGGGCCGCGCGAGGCGCTTTCGGTGCCGTCGTCGGCGAAGGCGACCCCGCCCGAACGGAGGAATTCGATCGACATGGTCATCGCACCTGCGGGCGGCGCGGTGAGCGAGCAGAGCTTGTCGGCGCTGACTTCAGTCGAGATGCCTTTCCAGACGCCTTCGAGATAGGCCTGTCGTTCCTCCGACAGAGGTTCGGCGTGCGCCGCGACCGGGATAAAGAAGACGAGAGCTGCGAGATATTTGCAGAGCGCGCGCATGGATGGTCCGCTGTTCGTTACGCCGTTTGAGCCCGGCGCAATCTAGCCGAACCGCCGCGGCGCCGTCACGCCGTCAGTCGTTGAACGACGACCTGGCGTTGTTGCGGATCGGCGCGGTGCTCCCAGACGTAGATGCCCTGCCACGTACCCAGCGCCGGGCGGCCGCCGATCACGGGAATCGTGATCGAGGTCTGCGTGAGCGCGGCGCGGATGTGGGCGGGCATGTCGTCCGGGCCTTCGGTATTATGGCGGTAGCGCGCAGCCCACGGCGCCAGCTTGCGCATGAAGTCTTCGAGATCCTTCAAGACATCGGGATCGGCGTTTTCCTGGATGACGAGCGAGGCCGAGGTGTGGCGGATGAAGAGCGTCAGCTGGCCATCGCCGCCGGCTTGGGTCGAGATCCAGCGGGTGATCTGCGCTGTGATGCTAACGAGGCCTGGTCCGGGCGTTCGAACGTCGATGGTCGTGGTCACGAGTTTCATGGCGCCAGTCTCAACTCATATTCGTATTCGTCACTGGTCGCGCCTTTGAAGTTGTCAGCGTCCTTGATCGTTCGCTTGCGTTCAAAGCCGAGGCGTTCGAGTAGTCTGATGGAGGGTTCGTTTCGCGTGTCGACCAGCGCGCGCGCCACCTTTGTTTCGAGCCTGTCTTTCAGATGGGCGAGAATCGCGGCGACCCCTTCGCTCGCGATGCCTTTGTGGGCGAACGGTGCGAAGCGTTCGTACGCTATCAAGGCTGTGCCGTCGGGCATGACCGTCGCCTGCACGGTACCCGCGGCCTCGGCATTTGTTTTGATCACCCAGTTCAGCCAGAGGTCGCGGCCGTTGGCCGAGCGTCCGTGTTCGAGGCGCGTATAGCGGGCTCGGACGTGTTCGATATCCGGCGGGGGGTTTTGGGGTACGTAGGTGTAGAGCGCGGCGTCTTGAAGGTGCGGAAAGACTTCGTCCGCGTGGGCCGGATTCAGCGGTTCGAGCACGAGGTTGGGCGTTTGCAGCGCGACGCGTTCGTAGTCGTCGAACCGGCCCAACCTCGCTCTCGCGCTCTATGTGTTCATCGCGTCGAAGAATTCCTGGTTCGTCTTCGTGCTCTTGAGCTTGTCGAGCAGGAATTCGATCGCGTCGGTCGCGCCCATCGGATTGAGGATGCGGCGAAGGACGTACATCTTCTGCAGCGTGGCCTTGTCGGTGAGGAGCTCTTCCTTACGCGTGCCGGACTTGAGGATGTCCATCGACGGGAAGACGCGCTTGTCGGAGACCTTGCGGTCGAGGACGATTTCCGAGTTACCGGTGCCTTTGAACTCTTCGAAGATGACTTCGTCCATGCGGCTGCCGGTGTCGATCAGGGCCGTCGCGATGATGGTCAGCGAGCCGCCTTCTTCGATGTTGCGCGCGGCGCCGAAGAAGCGCTTGGGACGCTGCAACGCGTTGGCGTCGACGCCGCCGGTCAAGACCTTGCCCGATGAGGGGACGACGGTGTTGTAGGCGCGGCCGAGACGGGTGACCGAGTCCAGCAGGATGACGACGTCGCGTTTGTGTTCGACCAGGCGCTTGGCCTTTTCGATCACCATTTCGGCGACTTGGACGTGGCGCGAGGCGGGTTCGTCGAAGGTCGAGGAGATGACCTCGCCCTTTACGGTGCGCTGCATGTCGGTGACTTCTTCCGGACGCTCGTCGATCAGAAG
>JAEUMM010000381.1 GCA_016792645.1 Alphaproteobacteria bacterium
ATGCAGCACGGCGAGCCTGCGGGCCGCGGCACCTCGACGCTGCCGTCGGCGACGTGGCACTTCCGGCCGGTGCGTACGGCGAAGAAGATCGTGGGCGTGTTGGGCCTGCGCCAGGGCGACGGCGATCCGCCGCTTCGTCAGGATATGCTGCAGACTATGGATTCCATCCTGGATCAGTCGGCCGTTGCGATCGATCGCCTGACGTTCGCGGAGGAAGCCGCGCGCGTCGAGGCGATGACGGCGACCGACAGGCTGCGCACGGCGCTGATGTCGTCGGTGTCTCACGATCTGCGCACGCCGCTGACGACGATCATGGGGTCGGCCAGTACACTGCGGCAGGATGACACTAAGCTGGATCCGGCTGCGAAAGACGAGCTTCTGCTCGCCATCGTCGACGAGACCAAGCGCCTCGATCAGTATGTGACCAACCTTTTGAACATGTCGCGTCTGGAGGCTGGCGAGTTGAAGCCGCGGCGCGAGTGGCTCGACCCTGCCGAGGTTTTGGAGTCGGCCGCGGCGCGCGTTGCGCCGCGCGCCAAGGCCGTGGGCATCGACACGCGCATCGGTCCCGACGTACCGTTGCTGCGGGCGGACTTCATGTTGCTCGAGACTGTTCTCGTGAATCTGCTCGACAACGCCATCAAACACGGCGAGGGAGCGGAGCATGTTTGGGCTTCCGTCAAGGCGCAGAACGGCGTGCTGACCTTCGAGGTGGTCGACGACGGCGTCGGCATTCCGCCCGATTTCCTGGACAGGTTGTTCGACCGCTTCTTCCGCGTGCAGCGCAGCGACTCCAAGCCGGCCGGCAGCGGGCTGGGGCTATCGATCTGCAAGGGCTTCGTCGAGGCGATGGGCGGCAAGATCGAGGTCAAGAGCCCGGTCGCCCAAGGCCACGGCGCAGCGTTCGTGCTCACCTTCCCGATCGAGGCGCAGCCCGTCAACGAACTCGCCGAAGCGGCCGCGCCATGAGCGAGCGCAAGCCTCTGATCCTGGTGGTCGACGACGAAGCGCAGATCCTGCGCTTCCTGCGTACCAGCCTGACTGCGAACGGGTTCGACGTCGTCGAGGCGCATACCGTGGCGGACGGCCGCCGGTTGGCCGACAGCGAGAAGCCGGACGTCATCATTCTCGACCTCGGCCTGCCCGACGGCGACGGCAAGGACGTGTTGCGCCACGTGCGCGCGCAGGGCGAGACGCCGGTTCTGATCCTGTCGGCGCGCGATCGCGAGGCGGAGAAGGTGGAGGCGTTGGACCTCGGCGCCGACGACTACGTCAACAAGCCGTTCGGGATCGAGGAATTGACCGCCCGGTTGCGCGCGGCGTTGCGCCACCGTCTGCGCCAGCAGGGTGAATCGCCAATCTTTAAGATCGACAACCTCACCGTGGACATCCCGCGCCGGGTGGTGAAGCGCGGCGAGGAGACGATCCACCTGACGCCGAAGGAGTTCGATCTGCTTCGGCTTTTCGTGAAGCACGCGGGCAAGGTTTTGACCCAGCGGCAGATATTGCAGGAAGTTTGGGGGCCAGCGCACACGTCGGACGCGGAGTATCTGCGCGTCTACATCGGCCAATTGCGGCGCAAGCTGGGTGTGACGCGCGAGAACCCGCTGATCGAGACCGAGCAGGGCGTCGGCTACCGGCTAAAGATCTAGGGCCGAATAGAAAAAGGCCGCCTGGGATTGTCCCGGGCGGCCCTGATAACCTCAAAAGGCTGAGCGCGCGTTTGTCCTTAGACGATGCCGCGCTTGTGCTCGCCGACGACGACGCGGTCGGGCCGGAAGGCGGCTTCGAGCACGGCAATCGTCTTCGTGGGTTGGGCGGCGCCGCACATAAACACGTCGAACGCTGCGAAACCCTTCTCCGGCCAGGTGTGGACCGAGATGTGGCTTTCCGAGAGGACGGCCACGCCCGAGACACCGCCGTTGGGCGAGAACTTATGAAGGTGAATGTGCAAGAGCGTCGCTCCGGCAGCCGTCACCGCTTCTTTCAGGGCCTTTTCGATCTTGGCTTCGTCGTCCAAGTCGGAAGCGCCCCACAAGTCGAGGATCAAGTGGCTGCCCGCAAACGTCACGCCGTTGCGGGTGATGAAGTAGTCTTTTCTTTCTTCGTCCGCTTCCCCAGAGGGATTAGGAACCGGAACGGACTTCGTTCTGGCGCGGTTCGCGGGGAACTGCGTTACTTCGACAGCCGTTCTTTTGCGTGCAGGTAGACCCATTTCCGGCTAGCCCATCTCAACAAAAAAACGTTGCACCCTATTGACCAAATGACGCGGAACTCACGTCGCTCAGCCGCCTCTTAGCGATTCAGTCGCTGGAATTGCGGAGGGGGCGAAATATAGGTACGCGCGCCCCCCATGCAAGGATTTTTGGACCCGTGACGGGATTTTTAGCTTCCGATGGTGGATGAGATGTGACGGTCGCCGAATTATGACGTTGCGCGCGCGTAATGCGCGACTTATACGACGCGCGCTTTTGGCTTTGCGCGAGCCACCGTTTCACCACGCGCGCTTCTCTTCCACCACGCTTCCCGCAGACACGGAGACGACGCCGATGGCGAACGCATTCTTGGAGAAATTGCACCCGGGATTTTCGCAAACCATCGAGCTCGAAGGCGCGCCGATTGTTCAGGAAAAGAGCCGGTTTCAAGACATCAAGATCTTCGATAGCAAGCGCAACGGACGCGTCTTGGTGCTCGACGACATTGTCCAGCTGACGACGCGCGACGAGTGCGGCTATTCCGAGATGCTGACGCACGTTCCGATGTTCGAGCACGGGCGCGTGAAGGAGGTCATGATCGTCGGCGGCGGCGACATGGCGATCGCCGAGGAAGCGCTCAAGCACCGGGCCGTCACAAACGTCTTTAACGTCGAAATCGACGAGAAGGTGGTCGATTTGTCGCGGCGCCATTTAGGCGAAGTGAACGCCGCCGCGTTCGCCGATCCGCGTTTGAAGGTGCAGATCGAAGACGCGTTCGTCTTCCTGGCCGACAAGTCGAGCCACGGCCGCTTCGACCTCATCATCGCCGACCGGCCCGATCCTGTCGGCCCCGCCGAGGTGCTGTTCGGCGACACGTTCTATGAGCGCATCGCGCGCGCGTTGGCGCCGGGCGGCTTTGCCGTCTTCCAGAACGGCGTGCCGTTCTTCCAACCGGAAGAACTGACCGACACGCTGAAGCAGATGCAGCGGACGTTCCGTTACTGCGGCGTCTACCTGACGGTGGTGCCCAGCTATATCGGCGGCCTGATGGCGCTGACGTGGGTTTCGAACGACTCGATCCTGGGCGATCCCGCGAAGTGGGCCTCGCTCGACGCGACTTTCGCGGCGTCGCGGCTCAAGACCGACTACTACACCCCGGCCGTCCACCGCGCTTCGTTCGCGCTGCCGGCCTGGATCGAGCGGTTGGTAAAGGCCTAGGCCAGTTAAGTACGCGCCCCGCCGCATGCCTGCGCCCCTAGGGGTCAGGTTGCGGGCGGGGCTTAAATCTCCCAAGATGCGCGTGGATTGCCGGTTTGACGGCGCTGGCGTGGGGATTTGAGTTGGCGGCAACTGCAGGACAGACGACCTCGACGCCCGGCTTTTTCGACCGGCTGAGGGCGTTCTATCTGCGGTCGGATGCGGCGAAGGGGTATTTGCTTCTTTCGCCGGTGATGATCGCGATGATCGGGCTTTTGGCTGCGCCGCTGATCCTGCTCGCGCTTTATTCGTTCTGGACGCAGGTGGGATTGGCCGTCGACACGACGCCAACGGTCGCGCGCTATCAGGAAGTGTTCGGGAAGCAGAGTTACATCGACATCTTCCTGCGCTCGATCGGCATGTCGGGGATCGTGACCTTGGTGACGGTCGGGCTCGCCTATCCGATGGCGTATTACGTCGCGTTTGGGGTGAAGAAGTACAAGTTCATTTGGCTCATTCTGCTGACCATTCCGTTCTGGACGAGTTACCTGCTGCGCGCGTTCTCGTGGAAGGTGATCCTTGGGTATAACGGCGTCATCAATTCAAGCTTGATGTCGGCTGGCGTCATTCAGGAGCCTCTTGGCTTCTTGCTCTACAATCAGTTCGCCGTTGTCGTGACGTTGGCGCACGCGTATGCCGCGTTCGCGATCCTGCCGATTTACGTTTCGCTGGAGAAGATCGACCGGACGCTGCTTGAGGCGGCGGCCGATTTAGGGGACGGCGCTTGGACGCGGTTTTGGCGGGTGACGTTTCCGCTGTCGCTGCCAGGCGTCATCGGCGCTGCGGTTTTGATCTTCGTGCCGACGACGGGTGACTACGTGACGCCGGCGTTGGTCGGCGGGCCGGCGGGGCAGATGGTCGCCAATCTTATTCAGGTGCAGTTCCTGAAGATCGGTGATTGGCCGTTGGGGTCCGCGATGGCTATTTCGGCGATGGCGGGGGTTGCGATCCTGGTCGTGTTCTTCGTCAGCGCGATGCAGCTTGCGGTGAGGCAGATCCGATGAGCAAACCTGCTCGCAGCGCAAAGCGTATGGGCGATCCGGGCGGCGGGCTTGCCGTGTTCGCGGTCGCTTATCTGCTGTTCCTTTATGTGCCGGTGCTGTTGCTGCCGATCTTTTCGTTCAACGACTCGATCTTCACCGCGTTCCCGTTGAAGGGCTTTACGACGAAGTGGTATTCGCAGGCGTTCGCCGATGACGACATGCTGCGCTCGCTGGTCGCGAGCCTTCAGGTCGGCGCGATCGTCGCGGTGGCTTCGACGATTTTGGGGCTGTTCGGCGCGAAGGCGGTGACGCGCTATCGCATGCCGGGACAAGGCGCGATCACCGGGTTGATCATGCTGCCCTTGTTCGTGCCGGAGATCGTTCTGGGCATCGCGCTTCTCATTCTCGTCAACAATCTCGATTTGGAATTGTCGCTGATCACGATCGGCGTGGGCCATGTGATGCTGTGCACGCCGTTTGCGATGGCGGTTCTGACGTCGCGCCTCGACGGGTTCGACAAGAGTCTGGAAGAGGCTTCGATGGATTTGGGCGAGAGCCCGTGGATGACGTTCTGGCGGGTTACCTTTCCGCTGGTCGCGCCGGGCATCGTTTCGAGTTTGCTGTTGACGTTCATCGTTTCGTTCGACGAGTTTTTGCTGTCGTTCTTCCTGGCGGGGCAGCAGCCTACCCTGCCCGTCTTCATTTGGAGCCAGCTGAAATTCCCGAACAAGCTGCCGGGCGTGCTCGCGCTCGGCTCTTTGATTTTGGTTTCGTCTTGCGTGCTGGTGGTGCTCGCCGAGTGGGTGCGCCAGCTCGGGACCAGCGAGCGTAAAGTGGGGGTCGCTTAGGGTTCGCCATGGCCGACAACATCATCCGCATCGAAAACGTGACCAAGCAGTTTGCCGGCGGCGCCAAGGCGGTGGACGCGGCGAACTTCAATATCGAGCGGGGGGAGTTCTTCTCGCTGCTGGGGCCTTCCGGATGCGGGAAGACCACGCTGTTGCGCATGATCGCCGGGTTCGAGTTTCCGACCGAGGGCGAGATTTATATCGACGGTCAGGCGTCGTCGCTTATCCCGAGTTACAAGCGGCCGACGAACATGGTGTTCCAGTCGTACGCGATCTTTCCGCATCTGAACGTCTACGACAACATCGCTTACGGCCTGCGCAAAGAGGGGCTGTCGCGGAAGGAATTGAACCGGCGCGTCGAAGAGGCGCTGGCGATGATCAAGCTCAGCGGGTTCGGCACGCGGCGCGGCGATCAGCTGTCGGGCGGGCAACGGCAGCGCGTGGCGCTCGCGCGCGCTCTGGTGAAGCGACCGAAGGTGTTGTTGCTCGACGAGCCGCTCGGCGCGCTTGATAAGAAATTGCGCGAAGAGATGCAGATCGAATTGCGCCAATTGCAGAAGAGCGTCGGCATCACCTTCGTGTTCGTGACGCACGATCAGGAAGAGGCGCTGTCGA
>JAEUMM010000409.1 GCA_016792645.1 Alphaproteobacteria bacterium
CACGCGCCCGTGAACTAAGCGGAAACCGGCGAGGTCACGTTGGACACCCACTCGCGCACATAGCGCGCGGTCTTCTCCCACCCCGGCTCGCCGATCAGCCAGTGGCTCGCATTCGCGACCTCGAAATATTCGCCGCGCTCGCGATAGCGCCGCGCGATCGACGCCACCGTCTTCGGCGGATTGACCCGGTCGTAAGCCCCGGCCACGCACAGCACCGGACACGTCACCTTGCGCGCGTCGACAAAACTCGCGCGCCGCACATCCATCGCCCAATGCAAGATCTCAAACGTGGCGAGCCCCGACTCCGGCACGAAGCGCGCGAACGTCGCCTCCCGCTCGCCCGGCGGCAGAAGGTCCAGCGCATGCGTCTCCGCAATCCACGCCTCAGGCCTAAGCGGCTTGTTCCAAAACTGCCCCGCCAGATAAAGCCCCTGCGCCGACATGATCTCCCAATGCGTCGTCGGCAACGTGCCCCAAGGGCTCGACGGCGCCAGCAACACCAGCGCCTTCACCGGCACCCGCGTCGCCACCATCTGCGCCACCAGCCCGCCCATCGAATGCCCGATGATCACCGGCGGCTCCCGCATCGTGCGCACCAACGCCTCGATATCCGCCGCATAATCCAGCGTCGAGGTCAGCCCCAACGCCTTCACCGCCCGCTGCCCCGGAATCGTGTCGTGATGGCGAAGCGTCGGCACGGAAACCTTCGCCCCCTGCGCTTCAAAAACTTGCCGGTACCCGTCCATGGCCCAACCGGCACAAAACGCACCGTGGATCAAAATAACTGACTCGCTCATAGGGATATTCTATCAGCCCCGCGCCAAATGGCGAAACAACTCGACCACCTTGACGTAAACATCCCGCTTAAACGGGACGATCAGCCGCGGCAGTTCCTCGACCTCAACCCACCGAAACGCATCAAATTCCGCCGGCGAATGCGCCCCAAGGTCGATATCGCGATCTTCGCCCAAAAATCGCATCGCAAACCACTTCTGCCTCTGCCCGCGATACTTTCCCTTCAGCGCCACGCCAACGGCCTCCCGCGGCAGATCGTAGAAGAGCCAATCCGGCGACTCCGCCAAGACGTCGACGTTGACGATCCCGGTCTCTTCCTCAAGCTCGCGCAAAGCCGCCGCGCGAAGGTCTTCGCCCGCATCGACGCCGCCCTGCGGCATCTGCCACGACTCGTCGAGATCCTGATCGATCCGCCGCCCCACGAAGACGAGCCCGGCGCGGTTCAAAACCATCATCCCGACGGCCGCGCGATAGGGCAGGGTCTCCGGATCGACGCTCACGGGTGCGGCGCCGCCTCGAACGGCTGCGGGTCCTCCGGCAGCGCCGGCGCCGGTTCCGCCGGCGTAGGCCGCCGCGGCTGAGGCTGCGAGCGGACGGTAGGCGCAACAGGCGGCGCCACCGCGGCCCGCGCCCCGATCAAGGCCGACACCGGCACCAGCGCAATTCCCTTCTCCTCCAGGCTCGCCGCCCACGCCGTCACGCGGTCGATCGTCACCGGATAAGCCCCCGCAACGCCCAGCGCCGACCCGCGCTGCTTGGCCAGTTCTTCAAGCGTCCCAAATTCCTTCTCGATCGCCTCGCGCGTCGGATTCTGGTCGATCCAGCGGTCGCCGCGTGCAAACGGCGCGCTCTCGACATTCGCGACCTCGCGCGCGATCGACTGGTCGGCCTCGCCGTTGTCGACGAAGTAAAGCCCGCGCCCCGACGTCGCGCGCAGCAGCATCTGAATGTCCGGCTCGCTCGCCAGAAACTTGCTGCCCTGCGAAACAATGAGCCCGGAATACCCCGCAACCTTCGCCATCACGCGCCGCAGCCGCCCGGGATTCTCCTCCGCCTGCGCCCCCGTCAACAGCGTGTCCTGCCCCGGATCGTTTTCAGGGTAATCGTAAGGCTCAAGCGGCACCTCCAACAGCACCTCGTGCCCCTTCGCCCGCGCCGTCGAAACCAGCCCCTGCAAAGATGAGCCGTACGGCGTGAACGCCAGCGTCACCCCGGCGGGCAATCGATCAAGCGCCGCCTGTGTCGGCGCCTCGCCCAGCCCCAGCCCGCCGACGACCACGGCAATCTTCGGCCGCGGATCGGACTTGTCGAACGGCCGCGCATAAATATCCATCGCCCGCCGTCCGTCGTCGGCGATCTTGGGCAACGGCCCTTCGACCGCCATTTCGACCAATGCCGGATCGCTGATGACGACGCCGTTCGCGGCGACAAGCGACATGGCCGTGGGCGCGGTGGCGTCGATCGGCCCGCCCGTGCCCGTGGCCGGCGCCTGCTCGATCTTGATGACCTGCTTCGGCTCGCCGTCGTCGGCGTCGCCGAACACGGAAACGAGGATGATGACGAGAAAGACGACGACCGCGACGATCGTGCCGACGGTTCCCAGCATATGCCTGCCGCCCAAGGCGCCGAGGCCGCGGGTCTGACCGGCGGGATACCCAGGCATGGACATGATTCAGGTGCTCAGGTCGTCGTTACGGAGGGGCAACCGAATGTGCCCCGTCCGGAGTCAACTAATCAAGTGGCGTAAATCCGCCGTCGGCCAAAGCTGCGAACGAGCTTGCGCGGCCGAAAACGAAAACGGGGCCGGTTGCGCCGGCCCCGTAATAACTCGCCAATCGGCAGAGCTTAGTTCGGCTTCGGCGCGTTCGCCGGCGGCGCCGCGCTTGACACCATTTCCTGACCGCGCAGCAAACGCATCGCATAGGTCAGCTGGAAGTCGTCGAACTTCTCGCCCGCCTTCGGCTTCACGACCGGCCCGACATGCGGCTTGCGGCCGCCTTCTTGCGCGTCGAGATGCTTTGGCAGGTTCGCTTCCGACAAGCGGTCGGCGGCGTCCTTCTCGCTGTCGCCTTCTGCGGTCTGCTCGACCAGAATGTCCGGATCGATGCCGGTGGCCTGGATTGAACGTCCCGACGGCGTGAAGTACTTCGCCGTCGTCAGACGCAGCGCACCGTCAACGCCGCCTGCCAGCGGAATGACAGTCTGCACCGAACCCTTGCCGAACGAGCGCGTACCGATCACGCGCGCACGCTTCTGATCCTGCAGAGCGCCCGCGACGATTTCCGACGCCGATGCCGAGCCTTCGTTGATCAGCACGACGACCGGAATGCCGGCCAGGATCTGACCCGACCGCGCACCATAACGCTGCGTATCGCCCGCGCGACGGCCGCGGGTCGAGACGATTTCGCCTTGGTCGAGGAACGCGTCCGAAACGAAGATCGCCTGATCGAGCAATCCGCCCGGATTGTTGCGCAGGTCAAGCACGACGCCGCGCAGCTTGTTGCCGATCTTGGCTTTCACCTGATCGACGGCCTTGTCGAGGCCGTCTTCCGTCTGCTCGTTGAAGGTCGTGATGCGCAGATAGGCGATGTCGGCTTCCTGACGGAAACGCACGCTTTCGACGCGAATGATCGCGCGCGTCAACGTGATCTCGAGAGGCTTCTTCTCGCCCTTGCGCAGGATCGTGATCTTGATCTGCGAGTTCACCGGACCGCGCATCTTGTCGACCGCTTCCGAGAGCGTCATGCCCTGGATCAGCGTGCCGTCGATCGACGCGATGAGGTCGCCCGTCTTGATGCCGGCCTTCGCCGCCGGCGTCCCGTCCATCGGCGAGATCACCTTGACCAGGCCGTCTTCCATCGTGACTTCAAGGCCAAGCCCGCCGTACTCGCCGCGGGTCGACACCTGCATGTCCGAAAAATTCTTGGGGTTCAGATAGCTCGAGTGCGGGTCGAGTGAGGTCAGCATGCCGTTGATCGCATTCTCGACCAACTCCGCGTCCTTCACTTCGCGCACGTAGTCGTTTTTCACGCGCTCGAACACGTCGCCGAAAAGATTGAGCTGACGATAAGTGTCCGTACTCGCGACGGTGACCATCGGCGCCAGCGCCAAAGCTGCGCCGAACCCAATGCTGCCTGCCACGCCTGCTAAGATCAGTTTGTTCATGGAACTATCCGCTCACCTTGTCTTTGAGCCCGGCAAACCAGGGCGCCGGATCGACCGGAACGCCGTTGCGCCTAAACTCGATGTAAAGCCTCTCGCCCCCGCTGCCGGTCTGCACGCTCTTGTGTTGTGGGCGCCGGCCCGCACCCATTCTTCCGACCGGCTCTCCCGCAAGCACCGTTTGACCGACCACGCCATCGATCTTCGCAAGGCCTGCAAGTAAAACATGATAGCCGCCGTTGGCCGAGATTATCAACATTTGACCGTAGCCACGGAAGGTTCCGGCAAACATGATTTTCCCGTCACACGGAGAAGTGACGGCCGATCCGGGGCGCGTTTCCAGGCGAATGCCCGCCAAATGGCCACCGTCGCCGTCTTCCGACCCGAACCTTGCCTTGAGTTCACCGTTAGCGGGTAAGGTCAACATCCCCTTCAACCCGTCCAGTGACATGGTCCGCGCAGCGCCGGCAGAGGCGATTTGCTTGGTGATCACCTGGCTGGCGGTGCTCGACGACGGTCGCCTGGCGTCCTCGTTCAAGCTTGCAATCAGCGCGCGTAAATCGCCTGCCTGTTCGGCAAGGTCGTTCGCCCGCGCCTGCGCGTCCTTCAGCTCTTGATCCGTTTGCGCCGCTGCGCTGCGCCGTTGAATCAAAAGCTCGCTGAGCATGTTCCGGTCCTTGTCCAGCGCCGCCGCCGCCGCCGCGACCTTCAATCGTTCGTCGGCCGCGTTCTGACGCAGCTGCCGCAGTTCGGAGAGATCCTTGCCCAACTTTGCGGCTTCTTTTTGAACGGCCGGAACGACCGCCGACAAGAGCATTGCCGAGCGGGCCGCCGCCGTCGCGTCGTTGGGCTGCACGATCAGGGCCGGCGGCGGCTCGCTGCCCATCCGTTGAAGCACCGCCAGCAACGAGGAAAGTTTTCCACGCTGATCGACAAGCGCCCGCATGGCCGAAGCCTCGCGCGTCTCGAACAACGCAAGCCGCTGCTCGACGACGTTGAGATCGCGCTCGCGCGCCTGCGCCGTGGCCGCCGCCTGGATCAGCTTGTCGCGAAGCGTACGCTGTTCCTCGGCTTGTTGGGCCGCGGAGTCGGTCAGGCTCTCAATGCTCCGCCGGTCGCTCCCGAGTTGCTTCTCGATCGCATCGAGTTTCTCAAGCGGGTCCGTCGTCTCCGCCTTCTGCGCCCGCGCCAACGGCCCGGCGCACAGAAACGCAATGACCGCCGCAGCGCTCACAGCGTTCCACAATTTCGACCGTCTCGACATCAAACTCTACGCAACCTGGCTGATTCTAGGCAGCATGCCACAACAGAACCTGCCCGTCCGCCGCGATCAGGCCTTCTTGGTTTGGTGCGCAACCGACTGTATCCGCGCTTTGATTTCCTCCGGATCGCCGTGGAAGTGTGTCTCCGCCGAAAGCATCCGGTCGTTGAGTTTATAGACCTTGGGAACCCCCGTCGGCAGGTTGATCCCTTCGATCTCGGGCTCGCTCAAACCTTCAAGATGCTTGAGCAGCGCGCGAAGCGAGTTGCCGTGCGCCGCGATCAGGACTTTTTTCTTCGCGCGCAGCAACGGCACGATCTCGCGTTCCCAGTAAGGCAGCACGCGCGCCGACACGTCCTTCAAGCTCTCGCCGCGCGGAAGCTCGCCCGCCGGCACATTCCGATAGCGCACGTCGTTGCCCGGAAAGTCCGGATCGTTGCGCTCGACCAGCGGCGGCTGCGTCGCATATCCGCGCCGCCATTGATGAACCTGCGCCTCACCGAATTTCTCGACCGCTTGAACTTTGTCCTTCCCCTGCAACGCGCCGTAGTGCCGCTCGTTCAGATGCCAGTCCTTGGTGACCGGGATCCACATCTGATCCATCTCTTCAAGTGCCAGCCACAGCGTCTTGATCGCCCGGCTCTGCAGCGACGTGAACGCGATATCGAAGGCGAACCCGTCCTTACGCATCAGCTTCCCCGCCGCGCGCGCCTCGGCGATGCCGACCTCCGACAACGGACTGTCCCGCCAGCCCGTGAAGATGTTCAGCTTGTTCGCCTCGCTTTGCCCGTGGCGAATGATAACGAGGTCATAGGCGTTGGGCATGGCAGCGAAGCTCACGAGCATAAGAGAGGCGTGAAAAAGACGCGCGCCACCTACGCGAATTCGGTCGCCAGGGCAAGCTAGCGGCCGAGCGCCTTCCGCACGGCTTCCAAAGCAACGTCGCGTCCCGCCTTGTAGTCCGCATAGCTCAACGGCGCGGCGATGTCGGGCTCCAGCGACGCGACACGGATCGGCGCTTTGCGGATCGACGAGTGGCAGTCCGGCTCCGGACAGCCGGTGACATAGTTGTGCCGCTCGGTCGACGGCAAGACGAAGGCCTTCGAGACCGGCAACTCCATGAAACCGCCTTCCGCCCAGAACTCGAGGTAGTCGCCGATCGGCTCGCCGACGATGACGACGCGATCGGGCGCCGCCTGCTTGAGATACCCGGCGCTGGCGATGCCGGCCGAGAATGTCCGGCCCGAAGTCAAAATGAAGATCTTGCCGTCGCCGCGCACGAGCGTCGGCAACTCCTGCAGAAAGTCGCGCGTGGTGTTCAAGTCGCCGCCGCCGTCCAGCCTCAGGTCGACGATCATGTTCGTGCGCCGCGTCTCTTTCAGCCGCGCCCGCACAGTGTCGAAGAACGCATCTATCTTCTGATCGTAGAACGACTTGTTG
>JAEUMM010000424.1 GCA_016792645.1 Alphaproteobacteria bacterium
TGCTCGCGGGATGGCGACGCAACGCCTGGACATCGTCGCAGACGAGGACGTCGATCTCCCCGGCCAGGACGATCGCGCCCTGCGAATGGGGTGAGGCAAGGAACTGCTGCACAAGCGCGTCCGCTGTCAAAAACAGAACACGCCGCCCCGCGGCGCGCCCGCACAGGCGCCGGACGATCGCCTGCAGAAGGTGCGTCTTTCCGCAGCCCGACCGGCCGAACAGGAACAAGGGGTTCGTGCCGAAGCCGTCCGCCGCGGCTTGCGCGGCGTTGAAAGCGGGCATGTTCGGCCCACGCCGGACGAAATTGGCGAAGGTCAGTCTCGGGTCCAACAGTCCCGATCCCTGGACCAGAACCGGATCAGCCTCCTTGGCGTCGCCGTTCGGGTTGTCGACAACAAGCTCCAGCCTCGGCGCGACCGTGAAGAGAACCTCGCGCGGGTTCTTGGCCAGACAAGCCAGGACGCTGTCGATGTAGCCCTGAAAGCGGGCCGCCACATCCTTGTGATGCTGCGGCGTGGCACAGGCCAGAACGATCGTCGTCTTGTCGATCGAGACGACGCGAATGGCCTCAATTCCCTCCCTAAACAGCTGTTCTCCCAATTGGTGGCGCAAAACGGCGCGTGCCCGGCGCCAAAGGTCTTTGAGATCGTCGGCTGCACTGTTCTCGACGGTCATGGCTGCTCTCCTCCCAGACTGCTGCATGTCGGCGGCGCTGCGGGCGCCCCGAAACGGGTTGGTCCTTGCGTGAAGCTTGGCTGCATGCGCCGCCTGCGGGCGAAGCGCGTGGAAGCCGCGCGTCACGCGGTTACAAAGTTGGTGGCTTGCTTGAAGTGGGCCGCGCGGCGGCCGGTTATGAAGCGGGAGTCCCGGATACCAAGGCGCTGACGATCGTGAAATTCAATCGGTTCATTATTTTCGACATCTTTACGTGCCCTGTTGCCCTGAGACGGCTTATGAAAAACGAAATCAATAAACTATCGGCGCCGCACCGCGATGATGCGCAAAGTTATGAAACGCCACCCACATAAATCTGTCAATAAGATCCCGTCGCGCAATTGATCAGCCTACGGATTAATGCGTTGGCCGATTTCTGCGAGCCGCCGCGCACATGCACACTGTGCGCCCAGGTTTTCTGCCCGTCGCGGCGCAAAAAAGAAACGCAAAAAAAATATCTTGCAGCTTCACCGTCACGATGCTCGCCGGAACTTCTCTCGCCGAAAACATCTGCTGCATCCGAATGTCGCAGTGGTGAGCCAACGGAAGCATCAGGATGGCGTCAAGTCAATCGCATCGTGTCGCGATGACGCGAGCTATGCCAAGGATCTTGAAACGTTTCACGGGCGAACGCCGTCGCGGCGATGGACGATTGCATGTCGCACGCGAGAAGACGTCGAATGAATGGCGATCGATGCGTATGTGCGCAACACCGTTCTCTAACATCATCGGGTAAAATTGCGCGTCGCACGTCACGGAAGCGAAGAGCGAGCGTCCGCCGCTGTGTTCGCGCGAACAAAGTCAGACGAAAACATGGCGGCGCGCAGAGCTCGCAGCCACGAACGCCGCCTCAAGGGCCACGACGGCTCGCGTTCGCCCGGATGCACGACGTGCGCGTACACGAAGTCGAAGCTGCGCTTCAGCCTCAGCGTGCGCCATCGCTCGGGATTCATCTTGCGGGTCGTCATGCTTTGTTCGCGGCGCCGGCATGTGCGATAACGTCTGCCTCATGGCTCAAGAGATGGGCATGCTCATTCTTCGCGCGCCCAGCGCCACCGAGTTGCCGGCGCTCACGGACCTCTGCCTACGTTCGAAGGCCGTGTGGGGATATGACCGCGCGTTCATGGAAGCGTGCCGAGACGAACTCACACTGAAGCCTGAGGATCTGCGTGAAACAAAGCTGCAGGTCGCCGAACGCGACGGCGCAGTCGTGGGCGTAGCTCAGATTTCTGCCGATGGCGCTGTCGCCCACCTCGAAAAGCTCTTCATCGAACCGGATCAACTGCGCAGCGGGGCAGGGCGCGCCTTGCTTGCATGGGCGCAACACGCCGCAGCGGAGGTCGGCGCGACGCACCTTGTTATAGAGGCCGATCCGGAGGCTGCGCCGTTCTATCGGCGCATGGGCGCGCGCGATGACGGTGTCGCACCCTCAGGTTCCATTGCCGGTCGCCTTCTGCCGCGGTTGGTGCTCGCGCTCTAGGTGTGTAGACAACCTGCCACGCGCCGTTGCGTTTCGCCCACACTAAGCCGCGCCCAACTTCAAATCCGCCACCATCGGATAGAGCGACGCCACCAGCAGCACCGCCATCGTGATGTTGAATGCGCGCAGCGTCCAGGGTCGGTCCAAAAACCGCCGCAACACGACGCCGAACCCCGCCCACGACGCCACGCACGGCAGGTTGATCGCCGTAAACACGGCGGTCACGATCAAGACGCCCAGCACGAACTCTTCCGGTGCGACGAACGCCGTCGTCGCGCCAAGCGCCATCGCCCACGCCTTCGGGTTGATCCACTGAAACGCGACCGCCTCGACAAAACTCATCGGCCGCGCCGTCGCCTTCCCGTCGCCGATCCCGCGCGCCGTCGCAATTCGATACGCGAGCCAAACGATGTAGGCCGCCGCGCCGACGCGAAGCACGTCATAGAGGGCGGGGTAGGCCGTAAAGATCCCGCCGACGCCCAAGCCCACCGCAAGGACCATCGCGCCAAACCCCAACGACACGCCCATCAAATGCGGCAGCGTCCGCCGAAAACCGAAATTCGCGCCCGACGCCAGCAGCATCATGTTGTTCGGCCCCGGCGTAATCGACGAGACGAAACAAAACGTCGCCAGCGCCAACAGCATCGCCTCACTCATGAAACCCTCCCGCTTTCGGGCAGCGCAAACGTCCCGCGCATCACCGGCACGCAGT
>JAEUMM010000436.1 GCA_016792645.1 Alphaproteobacteria bacterium
GACGCGCATCATCGCGGACTCGCCCTTCGGTTGGCCGTTTGCGGTGTTGTCGCTGGCGTGCAGTTTGGCGGCGTTGATCTGCATCGGTGTGGCGCCGGATTTCGTTTCGCAGTTCGATGCGCCGACCACGGCGATCGGGGCATTGGCCTTCGCCGTCGGACCGTTGGTCATTGCGCTGGCGATCGTGCGCGGGCTGGTGGAGCGGTTCATCTATCTCGTGCGTTGGTGCGTGAACCGGGCCGCGCCTTTGCATCTGATGCCGGGCGAATCGCAGCGCGTGAAGCGTATGAGTAATGCGCTGGGTACGATCGCTTTGGGCGTGTGGTTCTTGTTGCCGCCGCTTGTGGTCGACAAGCATGTCGTGCGCTTGACGCAGACGCATATCGTCGAGCCGCGCGGTGAAGAGGATTGCCAGACCGCCGGCGCGGAGCGTGGGATTTGCCGGCCGGATCTCAAGACGGCGTTGCGCGAGTGGGTTGAAGCGCGGCGACGCGCGTCGCCTGGGTCCGATCGGTTGCCTGTCGTGCTGGTTGCTGCGGAGGGTGGCGCCAGCCGTGCCGCAGTGTGGTTGCTGGGCGCGATGCGGATGCTCGACAACAAAACCAACGGCGATTTCGGTCGGCATTTGTTTGCAGTGAGCGGCGTGTCGGGCGGCAGTCTGGGCGCCGCGACCTACGTGCGGATGTTGCGCGCGAGGGGGCGTGAAGACGGCGTGCTCGATTGGGAGGATCCGGATACGCGGGCGGCGATGGCCAAGTTCGCGACCAAGGATTTGTTGTCGTCGACGATTGCGACCTACTTCCTCAACGACATGTTCGGCAGCATGGTCGGGCCGCTATGGACGTGGGCGGGCATCCCCGACCGGAATGCAGCGCTTGAGCGTACGTTCGAGACCATGTGGGCCAAGAACCGCGGCTTCGCCCTGCCCCGCCATGTACCGCAGGGGTTTCTGGGGCTTCGCTTCTCGCCGCAGAGCGACAGCCGCGCACCGGTCGATCTGTTGCCGCACTTGATGCTGAACGGCACCGACCTGAAGTCCGGCAAGCGCATGATCACGTCGACGATCCGTTGGTCGCAGGAGAATCCGCTGTTCCCCGACAGCGGCGACTTCGTGCGGCTGGCGTCGCGCGACGTGAGGCTTGCGACGGCGGTGACCAATTCGGCGCGGTTTCCCTTCATCTCGCCGGCCGGACGTTTCGTCAGTGCGGGGCCGATGGGCGCCTCCTATCAGATTATCGACGGCGGCTATTTCGAGAATTATGGCGCGCGCACGGTGTGGGAACTGGGGCGCGCGATAGAAGATCTGAACGCGGAAGATCCGTCGTTGAACGTCGTGCCGATCGTGGTCGTGATCAGCAACGACCTCGACGCGGACCAGCCGCCACGCGCGAATGACGGGCGCTGCCGGCGCATGCTTGAGGACATCGCCGATGACGGCGCGCAAGTGACGATCCGTTGCGATGATCCGCAACCGGCAGAGAAGTGCGTCGAGGCTCTTCAAGCCGGCGCGACGTTGAAGCCGCAGGATCAGTCGATCGTGCCGCAATCGATGGCGCCGATCTTTGGTCTCGCCGCGACACGGACGGCGCATGGGCGCGACGCGCTCAACATTTTGCGCCGCGATTTTTGCCGCGCGCAGAGCAGCGAAGAGGGCGATCCGCGCGTGCGGATGATCCACATCGCGCTGCCTAAGCCCGATCCGGCGCTGGGCGAGGCCGCACCGATGAATTGGGTATTGAACCAGCCCGCGTGCGATTACTTGCTGAACAAGGCGCCGTGGTTTGCATTCAACCTGCGCCAGGCGGCCCGGCTGAAGGCGACCATCGACGCGGTCAAGGGCGTGTCGTTACGCGCCTCGCAGCAGGATAAGCCGGCGGCGATCGACTGTGCTTCCTAACTACTGAAGACGACGGACGGGGAGTTGGACCGGTTCGCTGTCGCCGTCGTCGATGGGTGGGGCCAGTTCGAGGTGGACCTGCGCGCCTGCCGGTAGATCGCTGACTTCGACCTGGCGCAGTTTGCGCTCCACGGCGCGGGTGCGGATGCCGACGTCTTGGATCGTCTTCTGCGCGGTCTGTAGTTGCTTGTCGAGCTTGTCCCAGACTTCGGCGTAGCGTTGGAATTCGGCTTTTGCTTCGCCCAGCACGCGCCAGACTTCGCTGGAACGCTTTTGGATGGCGAGGGTGCGGAAGCCCATTTGCAGGCTGTTGAGAAGCGCGTGCAGCGTCGACGGACCGGCGATGGTGACACGGTAGCGTTGCTGGATGCGCTGCGCGAGGCCGGGGGCGCGCATGGCTTCGGCGAAGAGGCCTTCGGTCGGCACGTACATGACCGCGAAGTCCGTCGTCGACGGGGGGCGGATGTATTTCGTCGAAATGCGTTTCGCTTCGCCTTCGATGACGCCCGCGAGTTCGTCGGCGGCCGTGCGCATGCCTTCGCCGTCGCCGGCTTCCCACGCCATCATGAGACGCTCGTAGGTTTCCTTCGGGAATTTGGCGTCGATGGGAAGCAGCACGTCTACGCCTTCGCCTTGACCCGGCATGCGCACGGCGTATTCGACCATTTCCGTCGCGCCGATTTCGACCTTGGCGTTGGTCACGTATTGGTCGCGCGCCAGCACTTGTTCAAGCATCGCGCCCAGTTGGACTTCGGCCCAGCCGCCGCGGTCCTTCACGTTCGACATCACGCGCTTCAGATCGCCGACGCCGATGGCGAGCGACTGCATTTCGCCCAGGCCCTTGTGCACCATCTCCAGGCGTTCGGAGACCATGGTGAAGGATTCGCCGAGGCGCTTCTCCAGCGTGCCTTGCAGTTTTTCCTCGACCGTCGCGCGCATCGATTCGAGCTTCACTTCGTTGTCCATGCGCATCTTGTCGAGACGCTCGGTCACCACTTGGCGCAGCATTTCCTGGCTGGCGGCGTTGGCGTCGGTCAGCGTCTTGACGTCGGTCTTCAGGCCCTCACCGAAGCTGGCGATGGTCTTGCGCACTTCATCGCGAAGCGCATTAGCGAATTCGGTTTGGGTGCGGGCGGCTTCTTCCATGCGCTTGTCGACAGCGACGCGGCCGTCGGACAGCTGCGTCTGTACGGACGATCCGAATTGCAGGATGCCATCGCCTACTTCTTTGCGCAGCGCGCGGCCGCGTTCGTCGGATTCCTTGCGCATGAGCTGCTGTTCGTCGCGCACGGTGCGTTCGGTTCGTTCAGCCACCTCAGCGATGCGCGCGAGGCGTTCGCCGATGTCTTTGCCGAGGAAGCCTTTTGCGCCGACGACATCGGTCAGCCAGATCACGAAGTGAACGACGCCGATCAGCAGCGCGAGCGCCGCGGCAAACGCCACGAGGAGCGAAATCCAATCCATTTTGCGAATCTCCTACCGATTCGGATTCTACCCGGGGCCCGGCAGCCGCCGCCTTACTTTTGCGCTATATCCCGTGCTCTTGTGACTCCGGTCAGTGTGGATAACTCAGAAAATGACGGCATTTCTCAGGAATTTCTCTCTCGCAGCGCTGTGCGTCGCCGGTTTGGCGGCGTGCGGTTCCCATAGGGGAGCGCCCGCGGTGACAGGCGACGGGTTCGGCAAGATGCGATTCGGGATGAAGGTGGCAGAGGCGGAAGCCGCGCTCGGTCACAAGCTCGTGCCGCTGGTCGCAGGTGCTGGCGAGGAAGAAGCGTGCCGTTATTACAAGGCCGACGGCGCGCTGCCGAACATGGCGTTCATGACCGCCGATGGCGTGGTCGTGCGCCTGGATGTTCAGCCGGGGTCGGATGAAGCGACCGACGCGGGCGCGAAGATCGGCGACAGCGAGCCGCACGTGCTTGATCTCTACAAGGGCCGGGTCGAGGTTCAGCCGCACAAATACACCGGGCCGGAGGGCCACTATCTGGTCGTCAAAGGTGGTGACGGGAAGGTGGAGTTGGTGTTCGAGACGGATGGTGCGAAGGTTGTGAACTATCGCGCGGGCCAAGAACCGCAGGTGCAATACGTGGAGGGGTGCTCGTGATTAGATCAGGTTTTGCAGTTCTGCTTGCAGCGGGAACGATCGCGGCGGCGACCAACGCCACGGCTGCGCCGAAGGCGTCTGCTTGCGACCGGCAGATTCTCTATCAAATCGACTCAGCGCGGATTTCGGCTGAGCCGGGGGCGGTGTTGATCGATGCGTTCGGCGTCGCCGAGAGCGCGGGGTGGACGAACCCAACGCTTGTCGTGACCGGGCCTGGCCCCAACGGGACCGTCAATGTCGATTTCGTCGCTTGCCGGCCGGAGGTTTCTGCGACGGTGCTCACGCCGGTTCAGACGCGCGTGACGCTCGATCTCGATTTGGCGACGACGCGGCAGATCGTCATTCGCGCGAAGACGAACACGATGACGGTCGAAATCTCGAAATAGCGTGAGCGACGGGACGCCCTTCGCCATCGTGAACGCGGCGACTGTGCCCGCCGCCTCGGTGTGCGACGCGTTCAATGCGGCCTTTTCGGATTATCTGTTGAAGTTTCCGGTATTGGATGCGGAAGGATGGCGCGCGTTCGTTCGTCGGCAGGGCATCGACGTCTCTCTGAGTTCCGTCGCTTGCCGCTACGACGCTGTTGTCGCCTTCGCCACGATCACGCCACGACCTCTGCAACGCTCACGCATCGCGGTCATGGGTGCGCGACCGACCGAACGCGGGAGCGGTGCTGCGGCGCGATTGTTGGATGAGGCGATTGCCGCGAGCGAGGCGCGGGGCGATCGTTGGATCGAGCTTGAGGCGTTTGCGCAGAATGAGCGCGCGGTCCGCCTTTATCGCTCGCGCGGGTTCGAGTCGATCGACGAGATGCCGGGCTTCATCGCTGCGCCGTCGGAGGGCCTCGGCCAAGACGCGGACGTGATCGAGGTTTCGAACGAAGACGCTGCGGCGTGGGCGTGCGCATTCGATCGCGAGCACAGCGCGTATTTGCCTTGGCAGGTCGGCGGCGAGGCCATTCTTGCGGCCGTCGTTCCCTTACGTGCTTGGCGTTTGGGTTCAGCGCAATTGGTGTTTCAGGTCGTCGACGGGGCCACGCTGACGGTTCAAAGCTTGATCGATCGCGATAGCGCGCAGCGCGATGCTCTGCGTTTGGTCGCGGCGTGGCGTCATCGCTATCCGGCGCATACGCTTCGCGCGCCACAGATTCAGCGCGCGAGCGGCCCAGCGCGCGCGTTCACCGACGCCGGCTGGACGCGGCAGCCGCTGCATCAATTGCTGATGCGGCGGCCGTTTCGCGACTGAGCTACGCGACTTGTTTGGCGCGGGCGCGGATGAGTCTTAGGACTTCGCTGGCGGCTTTGGGGATGTTGGTGCCGGGGCCGAAGATGGCGGCGGCGCCGGCTTTTTTCAGCATGTCGTAGTCTTGGGCGGGGATGACGCCGCCGACGACCACCAGGATGTCTGCGGCGCCTTGCTTCTTTAGTTCGGCGCTGAGTTCGGGGATCAGCGTCTTGTGGCCGGCGGCTTGGCTTGAGATGCCGATGACGTGGACGTCGCTGTCGATGGCGTCTTTGGCGACTTCGGCGGGCGTTTGGAAGAGCGGGCCGACGTCGACGTCGAAGCCCAGGTCGGCGAACGCGGTGGCGATGACTTTCGCGCCGCGGTCGTGGCCGTCTTGGCCCATCTTGGCGACCAGCATGCGCGGGCGGCGGCCTTCGTCTTTGGCGAAGGCTTCGACTTCGTCTCGGATTTTGGCGAAGCCTGCGTCGCCTTCGTAGGCCGCGCCGTAGACGCCGCTGATCGATCTCGTTTCGGCTTGGTGACGTTTGAAGACCTTTTCCATCGCGTCGGAGATTTCGCCGACCGTCGCGCGGGCGCGGGCGGCCTCGACCGCGAGTTCGAGCAGGTTCGCGTCGCCGCGTGCGCCTTCGGTGAGCGCTGCGAGCGCTGCGTCGAGTTTCTTTTGGTCGCGCGTGCCTTTGATGCGTTGCAGGCGCGAGACTTGTTGCGCGCGCACTTTGTCGTTGTCGATATCGCGGACGTCGAGGTCGGCTTCGGTTTCGAGGCGGAATTTGTTGACGCCGACGATGACTTCTTCGCCGCGGTCGACGGCGGCTTGGCGGCGCGCGGCGGCTTCTTCGATCTTGAGCTTCGGCCAGCCGGTCGCGACGGCCTTTGTCATGCCGCCCATCGCTTCGACTTCGTCGATCAGCGTTTGCGCGTGGTTCGCCAACGCGTGCGTGAGGGACTCGACATAGTACGAGCCGCCGAGCGGATCGACGACGTGGGTAATCTTGGTTTCGTTTTGCAGGATGAGTTGCGTGTTGCGAGCGATGCGGGCGGAGAATTCCGTGGGTAGCGCGATCGCTTCATCGAAAGAGTTCGTGTGCAGCGATTGCGTGCCGCCGAGGACGGCGGCCATCGCTTCGTAGGCCGTGCGCACGACGTTGTTGTACGGGTCTTGTTCGGTGAGCGAGACGCCCGAGGTTTGGCAGTGCGTGCGGAGCATCAGCGATTCCGACTTCTTCGCGCCGAGGTCCTTCATGATCTTCGCCCACATCATGCGGGCGGCGCGGAGCTTTGCGATCTCCATGAAGAAGTTCATGCCGATGGCGAAGAAGAACGACAGGCGCGGCGCAAAGTCGTCGACGTCAAGGCCCTTCGACTTCGCGGCCTTCACGTAGGCGATGCCGTCGGCGAGCGTGAAGGCGAGTTCTTGGACGGCCGTCGCGCCGGCTTCCTGCATGTGATAGCCGGAGATCGAGATCGAATTGAACTTCGGCATCTTCTCGGCCGTGTAGGCGATGATGTCGGCGATGATGCGCATCGAGGGTTCGGGCGGGTAGATGTAGGTGTTGCGCACCATGAATTCTTTGAGGATGTCGTTTTGAATCGTGCCGGAGAGTTGGCCGACGCTGACGCCCTGCTCTTCCGCGGCGACGATGTAATTTGCCATGATCGGGATCACGGCGCCGTTCATGGTCATCGACACCGACATCTTGTCGAGCGGGATGCCGTCGAAGAGGATTTTCATGTCCTCGACGCTGTCGATCGCGACGCCGGCCTTGCCGACGTCGCCGGTCACGCGCGGGTGGTCGCTGTCGTAGCCGCGGTGGGTCGCCAGATCGAAGGCGATCGAGAGGCCCATTTGGCCGGCCGCCAGATTCTTCCGGTAGAAGGCGTTCGAATCCTCGGCGGTCGAGAAGCCGGCGTATTGGCGGATGGTCCAAGGGCGGCCGGCGTACATTGTCGCGCGCACGCCGCGGGTGTAGGGGGCCAGGCCCGGCATCGAGTTCTGGACCTCAAGCTTTTCGAGGTCGGCCGCTGTGTAGAGCGGTTTGACGGGGATCCCCTCGGGCGTGGCCCAGATTAATGAATCCGCGGGTTTCCCCTTCAAGTCGCCGGCGGCCGCCTTTTGCCAGTCCGTCAGGGACGCCTTGGTGAACTCGCTCATGGGTTGGTCCAGGGGTGTTCGCATTTGCGGGATTGGCGCGGAGTATCCGGCCAAAGGCCGCAACGGGTCAAACGATGAGAGTTCAATCAGAGACCTTCGGGCTGCTTGCGTTGGGAACACTGTCGCAGCCCAAGGGCTAGGGGGTGAACGAAATAGAACTTAGGGCCCGTCGATCCTTTGAACCGTATTTGTTCTAATTCTGTTTCGGTCGGCTCCCCAGGTTTTCCACAGGCGCTGATTTTCCGTCAACTGATTGTCCGGGTGCGGATCATTTCATTCCGGGCACGGAGTTTTCGCGTATGCGAATCCTTCGCGGCAGCATATCGCTCCGTACACGGATTAGTTGTGCGACAGGCATGTAACGGATTGACGACAGAACTGAGATTGGCGATCAGCATATTCATCTAAGCACCTGAAACCACTATAGATTGTGCGTGAACAAAAACCGAAGACATTGGAGTCAGTGATTCGGACATGGTCTGTTCCGTATGCGGTCCAAATCCAGCACAGGATATCCACAAGCCCCTGGGGGCGGGATGCGGCTGTGCTTGCAAACGGGTCTGCCCACAGGCAAGAGGTTTGGCCGCTCTCTCGGAAACCATATCAATGACCACTCCCTACGGCCGGGTCACCGCCGTTCTCGGCCCGACGAATACGGGCAAAACGCACTACGCCATCGAACGAATGTTGGCGCACCAAAGCGGGATGATCGGCCTGCCGCTGCGTCTGCTCGCGCGCGAGGTCTACGAGAAAGTCGTCGCCGCGAAGGGCGCGCACGCGGTCGCGCTGATCACGGGCGAAGAGAAGATCGTCCCCAAGGCGCCGACGCATTGGGTCGCGACGGTCGAGTCCATGCCGGTCGATATCGGTGCGGAGTTCTTGGCGATCGACGAGATTCAGCTCGCGGCCGATCCCGAGCGGGGGCACGTTTTCACCGACCGGCTGCTGCATGCGCGCGGACGGTCGGAGACGATCTTCCTGGGCTCTGACACCATGCGGCCGTTGATCCAGAAGCTGGTGCCGGGCGTGCAGTTCATCGGCCGGCCGCGGTTTTCGGATATCGCCTACACGGGCGCGCGCAAGCTGACGCGCTTGCCGCGGCGGTCGGCGATCGTCGCGTTTTCTTCCGATGCGGTGTATTCGATTGCCGAGCTCGTGCGGCGTCAACGCGGTGGTGCGGCTGTCGTGATGGGGGCGTTGTCTCCGCGCACACGCAACGCGCAGGTCGCGCTCTATCAATCGGGCGACGTCGACTTTCTGGTTGCGACCGATGCGATCGGCATGGGTCTCAACATGGACATCGACCATGTGGCGTTCGCGGCGACGGAGAAGTTCGACGGCGCGGTTCGCAGGCCCTTGCGCGCGAACGAGCTGGCGCAGATTGCGGGCCGGGCGGGACGGCACATGAACGACGGCACGTTCGGCGTTACCGCCGATGCGGAGCCTTTGGATCAGGAGACTGTCGAGGCGATCGAGAACCATCGTTTTGACCCCGTGCGCGTCGCGCAGTGGCGCAATCCGGATCTCGACTTCGGAAGCATCGCCGCGCTCGATCGCAGCCTCGATGCGTTACCGCCGACGCGCGGCTTGTCGCGCGCGCGGGCGGCCGACGATCAGCTGGTGCTGCGCATTCTGAGCGCGGAAGAGAACGTGCAGGCGAAAGCGCAAGGGCCGGCCGGCGTGAAGCAGCTGTGGCAGGTCTGTCAGATTCCCGACTTCCGCAAGATTGCGGTCGAGGAACATGCGCGGCTGATCGGCAATATCTTCGAGCATTTGATGAGCCATGAAGGCGTGCTGCCGGACGATTGGATGAACGGACACGTATCGCGGCTCGACAATGTCGAAGGCGACATCGATGCGATCTCGCAGCGCATCGCGCATATCCGCACGTGGACGTATGTCGCGAACCGGTCGGAATGGCTCAGCGATGCAGCGGCGTGGCAGGAGCGGACGCGCGCGGTCGAAGACCGTTTGTCGGATGCGCTGCACGAGAAGCTGACGCAGCGGTTCGTCGACCGGCGCACGAGCGTGTTGATGCGCGCCTTGCGCGACGACGAGGAGTTTGCGGCGACCGTCAACGACGAAGGCGAAGTGCTGGTCGAGAACGAATATGTGGGCCGCTTGCAGGGGTTCTCGTTTGTCGCCGATCCGCGTGCGGTGGGCATTCACGGGCGTGCGTTGCGCGCGGCGGCGTTGAAGGGCTTGGCCGGCGAGATCGCGTCGCGGGCGCATGCGCTGACCAATGCGCCGGAAGCTGCGATCACGCTCTCGGAACACGGGCGCTTGTGGTGGAACGGCGGGATCGTTGCGCAGTTGAAGAAGGGGCACGATGCGCTGCATCCGCGCGTCGAACTTCTGGCGGACGATTTGCTGTCAACGGCGGCGCGCGAGCGGGCGAGCGACCGGCTTGAAGAATGGGTCACGCATCATATCGTGAAGACCCTCGCGCCGTTGCTTGCGGTGCAAGTCGAGTTGAACAAGGAATTGCCGAAGGCCGAAGCGGCTGCGCCGACGCCTGCCCCTGCTCCGGCTGCGGCGAACGAAGCGCCAGCTTCCACGGAAGCCGAAGCTGCGCCGAATGAAGAGGCGACGGCAGAAGAGACGTCAGAGGCCGCCGAGCAGGCCGATGCCGCCGACGTGCCGGAGACGAGCACTACGCCCGCCGAAGAAGTGCCGGCGGCGGATGTGCCGTTGTTTGCTTCGCCTCTGCAGGGCGTCGCGCGCGGGTTGGCGTTCCAGCTTTACGAAAATCTCGGATCGGTGTCGCGGCAGGCGGTGACGCGTGAGTTGCGTGCCATCCAGCAGGCCGATCGCGCGCCGTTGCGCCGGCTTGGCGTTCGCTTCGGGGCGTTTTCGATTTTCTTGCCGGCGTTGGTGAAGCCGGCGGCGGCGAAGCTGAAAGCTCTGCTGTGGGCGGTGCATCAGGGTTTGACCGATATTCCACCGCCGCCGGCAGCGGGGCTCACGTCGTCGCCGACCGATACGACAGTTGCGGCCGGGTTCTATGAGGCGGCGGGCTTCCGGGTTTGCGGGCCGCGCGCGGTGCGCATCGATATGCTCGAGCGGCTTGGCGAGATCATTCGCGGCAAAGGGCAGAGCGGGCAGATGCCGGAAGCGTTCGTGGTGACGCCCGACATGATGTCGGTGCTGGGCTGCGGTGAAGAGGATTTGACGCAGGTGCTGCGCTCGTTGGGCTTTCGTGAACGGAAGACGACGAACGAAGCGGGCGCCGAGGTCGTGCAGTGGCAGACGCGGCAGCGGCGCGAAGAGCGGCGACCGTCGAAGCCCCGGCCTCAGCAGCAGCCGCAGCAGCATCACCGGTCAAAGCGCGCCTCTGCGATTACCGCTGCACCTTATGGTGCGCCGGCCACCGAGGTCGTGGCGGCGAAGCCTGCGGAGGCTCAGCAGCAACAACCGCCACGGCATGAGCATAAGCGTAAGGATCATCGCAAGGGTGGCGAGCGCGATGACAAGCCGCGGCCTCCCCGGCGCGCGGAGAAGCCGTTCGTCGTCGATCCTGACTCGCCATTTGCGGCGCTCGCGGCGCTCAAATTCCGGAAGTAGGTTTGCAGCGGGTCGATAAATTTCTCTGGTTCGCGCGCTTCTTCAAAAGCCGCACGTTGGCCGCGACGATGGTCTCGGGTGGACGTGTGCGTATCAACGGCG
>JAEUMM010000451.1 GCA_016792645.1 Alphaproteobacteria bacterium
CAGCATCTGCGACGCGCCCGTCTCGTCGATCACGTCGATCGCCTTGTCGGGCAGCTTACGGTCGTTGATGTACTTCGCCGACAGCTCGACCGCGGCCTTCACCGCATCGCCCGTGTAGCGCACCTTGTGATAGGTCTCGAAGTAGGGCTTCAGCCCCTTCAAGATCTTGATCGCATCCGGGATCGAAGGCTCACCCACGTCGATCTTCTGGAACCGCCGCGCCAGCGCCCGGTCCTTCTCGAAATGCTGGCGGAATTCCTTATACGTCGTCGAGCCGAGGCAACGCAGCGTGCCCGACTGCAACGCCGGCTTCAGCAGGTTCGAGGCGTCCATTGCCCCGCCGCTCGTCGCACCGGCGCCAATGACGGTGTGAATTTCGTCGATGAACAGAATGGCGCCTTTGAACTGCTCCAATTCCTTGACGACGTTCTTCAGCCGCTCTTCAAAGTCGCCGCGGTAGCGCGTGCCGGCAATCAGCGCGCCCATGTCGAGCGCAAAGATCGTGCAGTCCTTCAACACGTCCGGCACTTCGCCGTTGACGATCTTGCGCGCGAGACCCTCGGCGATCGCCGTCTTGCCCACGCCCGGATCGCCGACCAGCAGCGGATTATTCTTCTGCCGCCGGCACAAAATCTGAATCGTGCGCTCGACCTCCGCCTCGCGCCCGATCAACGGGTCGATCTTGCCGACACGCGACTTGTTGTTGAGATTGACGCAATAGGCCTCGAGCGCCTCGGTGCCCTGCTTCGCGGTCTTGTCCGCGCCTTCTTCCTCTTCGTCCGCTCCGCGCACAGGCTTCGACTCCGTCGCCCCGGGCCGCTTCGCGATGCCGTGACTGATGTAACTCACCGCGTCATAGCGCGACATATTCTGTTCACTGAGGAAGTACGCCGCGTGGCTTTCGCGCTCAGCGAAAATGGCGACCAGTATATTCGCGCCCGTTACCTCTTCGCGGCCAGACGACTGAACGTGAATGACCGCGCGTTGCACCACGCGCTGGAAACCCGCCGTCGGTTTCGCATCTTCGCCGTCGTCGACGACCAGCGTCGCCAAGTCGGCATCGATGTAGGTGGAAAGCACGCGCCGCAGCGCGTCGAGATCGACATTGCACGCCCGCATCACCGCCGCCGCGTCCTGATCGTCGATCAGCGCCAGCAGCAGATGTTCGAGGGTGGCGTATTCGTGATGGCGCTCGTTCGCCAGCGCCATGGCGCGGTGAAGTGTGTTCTGCAGGGATTTCGAAAAACTCGCCACTTAACTCTCGCCTTTCATCGACCTCGCCGCCAACCGAACCTTGGGCGGCAGTGTATCATTCCTTCTCAAGAGTGCACTGCAACGGGTGCTGGTGGCGGCGCGCAAAGTCGATCACTTGTGCGACCTTGGTTTCCGCCACTTCGTACGTGAAGACGCCGCAGATACCGACGCCTTTGCGGTGGACCTGAAGCATGATGTGCTCCGCGTCCGACCGCCCTTTGTTGAAAAAACGCTCCAACACGTGGACGACGAACTCCATGGGCGTGTAGTCGTCGTTCAGCATCAAAACCTTGTACAGGCTTGGCTTCTTCGTCTTGGGCCGCGTCTTGGTGACGATGCCGGTTGGCGGCCCGCCGCCCCCCTGCCCGTCGCGATCACCGTTCTTGTTCGTCATGCAGTGCGCGTGAATCCATTCAGCTGTCGGTTGCCCAGCGTAACATTACATATATTGCGCCCGCCGAATGAAAAGCGCCACTGACGCGCTTTTTCAGGGCTTGACAGACTTAACCGCACCGCCAAGGCGCTCAAGCCACGCCTGCGTGCGCATCCGGTTGACGCCCATATCCCACCGCCCGTAGACGGCGCGCGCATAGAGCGCGAACGTCGATTGCCCCTTGCCCCCGTCCAGGAATTTGACGGAAACAAGATCCGGAAACCCGAGCAACGCCGACCGGACGACGAAGTCGTCGTACAGCCCTGTCTCATCCGCCAGCGTATGCGAGACCCGCGGCTCGGCAATGACGATGCTTAAGAACTCTGTGCGCAGCTTCGCCGCCGACACGCCAAACACCGGCGCTGCGCCATCCGTCTTCGCCGCGCGGCAAAGCCCGTCCGGCGCCAGCAAGTATGTGTTTGGGGACCGCGGCCTTTTCAAGGTCGCGAAGTCGATACGGCTGTGGGTCGGCATGCGATGTCCTCGTCGGCGATAAGGGCCATGTGAAACGAAAAGAGCCTGGAGGCGAAACGCCTCCAGGCTCTCCCGGAACAACCGTAACGCTCGAAGCGGGCTTATTCAGCCGCGGCGCGCATGAACGGGTTGACGACGGCCGGGCGAACTTCCTTCGCCGCTTCGGCAAACGCCGTGAAACGCTGGCTCAGCGGTTCAGCAGCCTGCTTGGCC
>JAEUMM010000472.1 GCA_016792645.1 Alphaproteobacteria bacterium
CAGCATCGGCGCAATGCGCGCGATCACTTTGCCCGCCGTCGGGGCCGCGGTCCAGCCCGCGGTGGCATAACCGGCCGTTGCATCGTTGCCTTGCGGTTCGTCGAGCACGATCAGCACCAAATACTGGGGACTGCGCGCCGGGAACACGCCCATGAACGAAGACAGAAGGTTCTTGTGCGCATAGCCGCCGCCGGTGGCCTTCTCAGCTGTCCCGGTCTTTCCGGCGACAGGATAACCCGGCACATCGGCCTTTGATCCAGTGCCCTGCGTCACGACCATGCGCAATAACTCGCGCATTTGAATGCTGGTCTGCTCGCTGACGACGCGGTTGAAGGGCACAATCGCCCCCGCCTCCCGCTTCAGCATGGTGGGCTTGATCAGCTTGCCGCCGTTGACCAAGGCCGCGCTCGTCATCGCGACGTGCAGCGGCGTAATCGCAATCCCATGCCCGTAGGAAACGGTCATTGTCTCGAGATCGCCCCAACGCTTGGGCACGATCGGCGACCCGACCTCTTTGATCTCGCTCAAGACCGGCGTCAGCAGACCCATCTTCGCGAGATAGGCCTTCTGCGTTGTCGTCCCCACCTCCAGCGCCATCTTCGCCGTTCCGATATTCGACGAGTGGACGAAAATCTCAGGCACCGTCAGCAGTCTATTCTCCGGATGGAAATCCGTGATCGTAAAGCGGCCCATCGTGATCGGATTGGTCGCATCGAACTGCGAAGCGAACGTCACCTTCTGCGTGTCCAGCGCCATGGCGGTCGTGAACGTCTTGAACGTCGACCCCATTTCATAGACGCCCAACGTCACGCTGTTGAACAGCGCCGTCTTGGCGGCCTCGCCCGGCTCGTTCGGATCGAAGTCCGGCAACGACGCCAGCGCCAGCACCTCACCCGTATTCACGTCCATCACGATGCCGGAACCCGCGCGCGCCTTGAACGTGGCCAGCGCCGCCGACATCTCGTCCTGCAACGCATGCTGCACGCGCAGATCAAGCGCGAGCTCGACCACGCCGCCGTGATTGCGCCGCTCCAAAATCAAATCTTCCGCGCCACGCTCAACGCCGGCCAAGCCATGATTGTCGACGTTGACGTAACCCAGAACATGCGCCGCCGTACGCCCGTTCGGATAAACGCGCCGCGGTTCATCGCGGAAGTGCAACCCCGGAATGCCGAGCTGACGCACAGCCTCTTGCTGACGCGGTGGAATATTGCGCTTGATCCAAACAAACGCCTGCCGCGTCGCCAACCGCTTCGTCAGCGCTGTCGCATCGACCGTCGGCAGCACGCCGGCCAAAGCCTGCGCCGTCTCCGCCGGATCCCAGATCACCCGCGCATCCGCATAGAGCGACGCCGACTGCAAATCCGTCGCCAAAATCTCGCCGTTCCGGTCGACGATGTCGGCACGGTAATAGGCGACGTTCGTCTCGACGCGCGCTGTCTTACGCTCCTGCCCCTCGCGCAGCATCGTCACTTCGACGAGCCGCCCGAACAAAATCGCGAACACCACGCCGAACGCGATGATCGAGAAATTCAACCGGCTGCGCGTGCGCGCCATCGCAGCTTTCGCCGCGCCTTCCAGCGTGATGCGTTCCTCTTGAGTCACGGTGCAACTTTCGGCGGAACGGGTTTCGGACGCGGCAACGGCACGTCGGTCACGACACGCGACGGCAAGTCTTGCGCTTCAACGACAGGCGACGGCGCCGTCGACATTGCATCGCCCCGGATCGGCAACGATGTCAGCACCACGATCTGCGAAGCCCCCGTCGGCGCCAACGCCAAATGCCGCCGCGCGAGCGCCTGCAAACGATCCGGCTGATTGAGATACGACCACTCCGCCTTCAGCACGCGGATCTGCTCAGCCTCGCGCGCAATCTGCGCCGACATGGAAACCAGAGCCTGCTCCTGCGCCTTCACGCGATGCACGCCGTTGTAAAGCTCGAAGCTCACCAGCACGAGCAAAGCAACGCTGATGATGCTGACGGCTCTGATCATGCGCGCATCTCCGGCAAAACACCCGCCTTCACGGCATCGAACGGAATCGCCGGCGCCGTCGTGCGGATCGCCGAGCGCAGCTTCGCCGACCGCGCACGCGGATTGCGCATCGTCTCAGCCTTCGTCGGCGCGACCGCCTTGCGCGACGAAACGTCGAACGAA
>JAEUMM010000473.1 GCA_016792645.1 Alphaproteobacteria bacterium
CGCTCGCGAGGGCGCGCTCGACCGCGGGACCGACATCTTGCAGAAGATCGACGCGCTCGCCGTAACAGCCGAATGCCTGCGCGACAGTGTGATAGTTCGTGTCGGCAAGTTCGGTGATCACGTGCGCGTTGCGTCCGTACATCGCCTCCTGCCCGTGGATCGACATGCCCCAGGCGCGGTTGTTGAGGATGATGGTCAGCACCGGCAGACCGTGGCGCACCATCGTGTCGAATTCCTGAATATGGAATCCGACGGCGCCGTCGCCGGTCACGAGCACCACGCGCTTGTCGGGGAAGGCGCGCTGGGCCCCTATAGCCATACCGGGGCCAATGCCCAGACAACCCAGATAGCCGTGCCCCAACACGCGCCCCGGCTCATCGACTTCGACGTGCATCTGCGCCCACGCGCCGGCCTCGCCGCCGTCGAGGACGCAAATCTTGTCGCGGCCCAACGCCTTCATGATATCGCGCGCCGCTGCGTAGGGATGCATCGGCGTCTGCTCGCCCACGCCGCCGAACAGCATCGCGTGTCCGTTCTTCAGCGATACGGCCTTCGCCGCCCACATCGACCAGTTCGGCCAATTGAGATGCGCGCCTTCGTCGATCATGGCGCGCAGAGTTTCGGCCACGTCCGCGCTCGCGGCCACTTCGGGCGACATCAGCCGCCCGATCTCGCCTGCATCAATGTCGACCTGCGCGATCCGTGCATTCGCTGGAATAATTTTGCCACCGCGCCCACCCGCGAACAACCCAAGCCGCGCACCGAGGATGAGAACGGCATCCGGGCCCTCGCCGCCCATCATCCCCAGCGCGGCAAGGTTGCCTACGTCCTTGCCGAAAAGGCGATGGTCGTTCGGCAGCAGGCCATAGCCCCTGGGGTTCACGAACACGGGAATGCCGGTCAGCTCCGCAAAGTGGCGCAGCTCCTTGGCTGCGTTGGCGAAGCGCGAACCGCCGCCGGCGAAGATCACCGGCCGCTCCGCCTTGCGTAGGAACTTGATCAGCGCCGTCACCTCGTCCGCGGATGGCGCCGGATGCGTGCGCACGCCAAGCCCAGTCGGTGCGGTGACGCTCTTAGGGTCGACGGGCATATGCAGAATGTCGATCGGCAGCTCCAGCACGACAGGCCCCGGCCGCCCGTTCCGCGCGATACGAATGGCCTGCGCCGTAAGGTCGGGGATGCGCTCGGCGTTCGTGATCCGATGCGCCCACTTCGCAACCGGCGCCGCCATCGCAATCTGGTCGAAGCCGCCTTGCAGCGGATTCGTCTCCGCCTCGCGCAATGGCGGCGCGCCGATCAAAAACAGCGTCGGCACGCCGTCGAGATAGGCATTGACGATCGCGGGGATCACATTCGCGAAACCGGGACCTGCAGTCACGGTGCAAACGCCGATCTCGCCTGTGACGCGCGCATAGCCATCCGCCGCGTGACCGGCGGCCGCCTCGTGGCGGGTGTCGGTCAAACGAATGTTGTTATGCACGCAGCCTTGAAGGAACGCCTCAAGGTGGCCGCCGTGCAGGGCGAACACTTCTTTGACGCCCGCCTGTGCAAGCGTACGGGCGAGCAATTCACCGCCATTCAAATGGCTCATCGCAATCCTCCCGAATGGCCCGTTCGCGCTTCGGCAGCTGCGGGGCGTTGGCTGGCGTGCCGGCGCGCAGGCGCGCCCTCGCCATCACTCAGAGCGGGCGCGGGTTCCGGTTGGTGCAAGCCGGCCGCGGCAAGGGCGGCGATCAACGGGCGATGACCGAAAGCGGCGGCGGGCGAGGCAAAGCCCCTTGCCCGCACACCGCTCTCAAGGAGACGCTGCACACCCGTGGCGATAAACACGCCCGTTTGTTCATAGGGTGCAGCGCCATAGAGAACGACATCCCTGCCCGCCTCCGCGCCGCGCGCGCGGCAGGAAATGACACTACGATTGGCGTTGACGTCTTCGCGCGGCGGCGTCGAGGCAACGGCTTGACCCCAGCTATTGGTCAGCGCCTCAAGCTCGCTCTCAGATTTCGTCGTGGAGACTTTGTCGAACTCCGCCCCGCAGTTGAGCAGCCAATCCACCATCTGCGAATTCTGCACGGCGACCGTGACGCGGCAATTGCGCACGCGTTTGTCGTGTTCATACCACAGGGGCTCGGCTCCGCCGCCCCACGGCAGACTGCGCACGACTTCATGCGAATGCGGAAGAGCGTTCAGGACCGCTGCGCCATGCGGCCACGGATCGAGCGCGCGATTGACTAGCCGATACTGTGTGCGCGTGACCATGCGCATGAAGGAGAGTGTCGAAGCGATGGTCGGCGCGCTGCCGGGCGCATAGACGATGTCGAGACTGTCGATGTCTCGGTCCTCAAGCGCGAGTTCGGCGGCGATCTGCCCGGCCGCCCACATATAGGCGAGCGCCGGACACAAGAGCAGGCCCTCTTCCGCGAAGCGTGGACCGTACTCATCCTTGAGCAACCTGATCCAATCAGTCTCACCCGTCGTGTCGAGATAGTGGCAACGCGCGGCAAAGGCGGCATCGGCAACCGCGCGGCCCAGTTGGCCGAAAGGCCCAACCACGTTCACCGCCACGCGCGCGCCGTCAAAGACCCTGGCAAGCGCCAGCACGTCATGTTCCACAGCCGCGACCTGAACCTGCGCCTTCTTCGCGTTGCGTAAGTTAGCCACGGCGTGTTCGAGGCGCTTCCTATCGCGCCCGGCCGCCACGAAAGGGATTCCAAGGTCGATGAGCCTTTCGCTGATGAGCTTTCCGGTGTAGCCGCTTGCTCCGTACACGACGACTTCAGGCTTTTTTTTCATAACGCTGGTCCTCTCGATGTTGCTTAGGCGGCTACGGCGTCGTCGGCGGTGTAGATGCCAGATCCACGCGCGGCCCACTGTTCGCGTAAGAATCGCTCTTGCGGTTTTTGCGACGCCGTCTTTGGGATTTCCGGAACAATCTGCAGGAAGGACGGCACGGCGTTGCGTTCGAGCACGCGCCCGCAATGCGCGAAGACTGAAGCGACGTTGATGCGGCCGCGCTCGACCGGCACGATGGCGGCAACGACGTCTTTCTCACCCGGCGCGCCGCTGCTGGCCGGCACGCCGTAGACGAACACATCGGCCACCTGCGGGTGCTCGGCGATAGCCTTCTCGACGAAACTCGGCGAGATGAACTCGCCGTTGCGCCGAATATCGTCGCCCTTGCGGTGATGGAAGTAGAGCCAACCCTGAGCGTCCACGTGTCCGATGTCGCCGGTATGCAGCCAGCCGCCTTCGGTCTTTTGTCGCGAGGCCGCGTCGTTCTTCAGATATTTCACGACAACCGAAGGGCCGGCCGCCGGCCGGAAGCAAATCTCACCGGCCTCGTTCGCCGGCACGCGGTTTCCGTCGTCGTCGAGAATCGCGAGTTCCGAACTGGGCGGCGGCTTACCGACGCTGCCGATCGGACCCACGCCAGGCGGATTGAGCGTGAGCCCGCCTTCGGCCGCGCCATAAAACTCAAAGATCTGGACGCCGAAGCGCTTCGCGAAACGGTCCCACAGTGCAGCGGGCATTCCGGCGGACAGCACCATCCGGACTGGATGGAAGTCATCGTTCTCGCTCGGCGGCTGGCTGTAGAGTTCAACCGTCATCCCGCCGAGGAGATTGAACACGGTGCAGCCGTACCACCGCGTGATGTCCCACAGGCGCGACTTCGTGAACTTCCGGCTGATCACGGCGCCCATACCCATCGTGAGCGCCATGCCGAGCGTGATGAGCTGTGCATTCGCGTGCGTGAGCGACAAGCCGGTATAGAGACAATCGGTCGGCTTCAGCCCGAGCATCAATCCCAGCATGCCCGCTTCGACAAAGCGCCGATGCGTCGCGACGATGGCCTTGGGATCGCCGGTCGTCCCTGATGTGTAGAGCAGCTGCATCGTCGCGTCGGGATCGTTCGAACAAATCGGCATGTCGGGCACGCCGGCTTCGTCTTGCAAGTCGAGTCCAAACAGCCGCGAATCTGACACGCCGGATTTCTTCGTTCCAAACGTCCCGATCCAAGAAAGCCGCGGAAGCCGAGGCAGGACATCCGATAGATGTGCCAGAGCGTAGTCCGCGACGATCGCGCCCGTGCATTCGGCGAACTCAAGCATGTAAACGAGCTTCTGACCCTTCGTGCGCGGATCGACCGGGACGAAGACCGCTCCTAGGATCGACGCGGCGATCATGGCCTCGACGAACTCGGGATGGTTTTGCATGATCAGCGCGAAACGGTCGCCTTCCTTGACGCCCTTCGCCGCCAACATGCGCGCCGTCATGCAACCGCGCCGCCATAGGTCCGCATAGGTCCGCACCTCGTCGACGAAGTTACCGTCGGCCGCGATGTCGGTGAACGTGAGCACGGGGAAGTCTGGCTGTGTCTCCGCCTTGGAGCGAACGAGGTGGGCTAGAATCGGCCGGACGTCGCTCATCTCGCTTGCCCCGTGGCTTCGAGCACGGTCACGACGGTTGCCGCCGCATCCGCGCCGAGGAATCCGCCGCCATTCTCGGCGACCGCGAGGCGAGCGCCTTCGACTTGGCGCGCGCCCGCACGGCCGCGCAGCTGCTCACAGAGTTCGACGATCTGCGCCGCGCCGGTGGCGCCGACCGGATGGCCTTTGCGCAACAGGCCGCCGGACGTGTTCACTGGAATGCGACCGCCGAGCTGCGTCGCGCCTTGCTCGAGCAGACGGGCACCCTCACCCTTCTTGGCGATGCCCATCGCTTCGTAACAAATGATCTCCGCTGGCGCGGTCGCGTCATGAAGCTCGACGACGTCGATGTCGCGCGGATCGATCGCCGCCGTCTCGTAGGCCTTGCGCGAGGCGTATTCGACCACGGATTCGTCGCTCAACCCCGAGCCTTCCCACCCGGAGGCCAGGACGCTGGAGCGCACGCGCACGCCGTCTTTGAGCCCCATCGCACGCGCCTTCTTTTCCGACACCAGCACAATCGCCGCCGCGCCGTCCCCGATCGGCGCGCACATCGGCAAGGTCAAAGGCGGCGACACGGTTGGGGCAGCCAGGACCTCGTCGACGCTCAGCACATCGCGATATTGCGCGTGCGGATTGAGGCTGCCGTGATAGGCATTCTTGGCCGACACCATCGCGAAGTGACGCGCCGTCGTGCCGTAGCGTTCCATGTGCCGCCGCGCGGCGCTCGCATAGATGTCCATGAAGATGGAACGCTTGTCGCCGCTCGCGCTATCGCCGGGCACAGGCTCGTTCTTGGCGAGAGAAGCGAGGAACTGGGGTATGCCCTCGACATCGATCGCGCCCATGAAGACTTGGAATGTGCGTGCCTTGTCCTTGTGAAAAAGCTTCTCGAACCCAGCCGCCAGGACGACGTCGTACTGCCCGCACGCAATCATGCGCTCTGCCTGCTGAAACGCCGTCGCCGAGGTCGCGCAGGCATTCTCCACATTGACGACCGGGATGCGGCCGATTCCGAGCGATCGCAAAATGACTTGGCCCGCAATCATCGCTTGACCCGTGATCAGGGCTGCCGCCGCGTTGCCCATGTAAGCCGCTTCGACGTCGCCGGGCGGCAAACCCGCGTCCGCAAGGGCCGCGACGATTGCCTCGCTCGCCAAGGACTTGAGTCCGCGTTCGGGAAACTTGCCGAAGTCCGTCATCCCGACGCCGGCGATGATCGCGCTCTGCGCCATGAGGCTTTCCTTCCTTAGTGCAGGCGTTCCCATCCTGTAAGCTGTGACCCGCCCTTGATCGCCAGGAGCTCGTTACAGCCGTCTTCGATCATCGAGGCACGCGCGTCGCGCAAAAGCTTCTCGACCGGGTATTCGCGCGACATGCCGGCGCCGCCGAAAATCTGAACAGCTTCGCTCGCTACTTCGAACGCGGTCTGTGTGGCGGTGATCTTCGATGCGATCGCACCCTGTAACGCCGGCTGCGTCGCCGTCGCATTTGCCACGGCAACGCGGCGCGCCAGCGCCCGCGCGGCTTCAACCTTGCGATACATGCCGAAGAGGCGCGACCTCACGCTCTGGTGCTGGACGATCGGAACGCCGCCCTGTTTGCGCTCATGCGCATAGGCGAGCGCATGCTCGAACGCGGCGCGCGCGACACCGACGAACAATGAGCCCATGCTCGCATTGGCAAGGCACAGCGTGCCGTAGAGCGCATCGTGATACTCGTCGGGGCCGGCCGCGATAAGGTTGGCCGGCAACCTCACCTCGTCGAAGAAAATTTCGCCCTGTGGCAGTGAGCGCTGGCCGAGCTTCTCAAGGGGCTTGCCGCGGGCCACGCCTTTGGCGTCGAGCGGCACGTAAAGCACGCAGCCGCGAATCCCCGTCCTGCCGTCGTCGTACAAGCTGAAGAGCACCGCCTGTTCGGCGACCGCACCGTTCGAAACCCACGCTGACTTCTGACCGCTGAGCACGATCTCGTCGCCGACCTTGCGCGCGAGGCAGCTCGGTCGCCCATATTGGCCGTTGCTGGCAAATGTCTGCCGGGTCGAGTCGAGCATGTCGCTGCCGTGATCGGGCTCCGTGATCGCCCAGCAGCCAAACTTGGTTTCGGGGAAGCGCTCCGCGAATTCGTTAGCTCCCAGGAGGCGCGCAACGGACGCCGGCATCGCATTGACGCCAATCGAGATCGCAAGACCGGAGTCGCCCCAGCCCAGTTCTTCATATGCGATCGACTGCAGAAGTGCGGCCTCGGCGGGTGGCAGTTCGGCGAGCGCGGCCTGACTGAAGCCCAATGACCGATATATTTCGTGCGTCGCGTAGAAGTGGGAGTCCTTTTGGACGACCTCTTCTGCCGTCATCCGGTCGAGCGCGCAGCCAGCCGGCCGCATGACGTCGGCTGCGAAACGATGTAGGCCCTCACGCATCGCGCATTGAACGTCGGTGAGCGGCGGATCGAGCAGTGAGGCCGCCGATGGGTCGAAATCGTTCGCGGCAATGCTCTGGCGATCAAGCATCCAGGCTCTCCCTGTGGGCGGGTTCCGGCTTGTAACTGACAATTTGTCAGTTTTGGGGACGAAGCGCTTTGACCTGTATCAATGCCGACGCGCGACAAGTCGGCGCGTGCGCGGTTTGCGCCAGATCAACGCCGCGCGTGCCCGCCGCATGCGAGTGATGCAGTCATGAACCTGGCAGAGCTTCTTGCGGTCGGCGTGCCGCGCTACACGAGCTATCCGACGGCGCCCCACTTCAACGGCGCAATCACGGCCGACACGGTGCGGCATTGGCTCAGCACGTTGCCGCCCGGCGAACCGCTTTCGCTTTACGTGCATGTTCC
>JAEUMM010000470.1 GCA_016792645.1 Alphaproteobacteria bacterium
CTGCTCGGCGCCGGAGTCGCGAGCGAACTCGACGCGCTGCTGCGCCGCGTGTCCGCGGCCAACCACGACAATTCTACGCTGACGGACGTCCAAAACGAGCGGGAGCACGAAGCGCCCCTCCAATAGCAATTCACATGCAGATAGCCTCTCTGCGCCATATACTCAAGAATGCAACGTAAAATATTTCAATTCACACAAATTTGTGTTATATATGAGCAAGTTCAATAGCCCCAAAGCGACGGCACCAAAACCTTCAGCCTGCGGACTTCAACACATCGGTGATGGAGACGCTGATCTTCTCGCCCTGGAGCATGATTTCACCCCGCGCGATGGGCTTATTATTGGCAAGAATCCAAACCTGCTCGCTCTGCTTGGAATCGAGTTCAATGACCGCACCGCGGCCCATGCGCAGAAGCTGCTGCATCGGCAACTTGGCCTTGCCGAGGACGACCGAGATTTCGACTTTAACGCTGCCGACTGCCGATGACGTCATTGTGCCTTGATCCCACTGAACCCCGGCGATCACTCTAGAAGCGGAGACCTTTCGTGTTCGTTAAACCCGCGGAAACCATAGCCTGGCGCATCAGCGACGAGCGCGTGCCCTACCCGGCCGCCGTGGCCGAGATGGAAGCGCGCGCCTCACGCATCGCCGATGGCCGCGCCCGCGAACTCGTCTGGCTGCTCGAACACCCGCCGCTTTACACCGCCGGCACCAGCGCTAAGAACGAAGACCTCCTGGCCCCAACCCGCTTCCCGGTTTTCGAAACCGGCCGCGGCGGACAGTTCACCTATCACGGCCCGGGCCAGCGCGTCGGCTACGTGATGATCGACCTGCGCAAGCGCGGCAACGACGTCCGCCGCTTCGTCCGCGATCTGGAAGAGTGGCTGATCCAAACGCTGGCCACCTTCAACATCCGCGGCGAACGCCGCGAAGGCCGCATCGGCATCTGGGTCGCCCGCAAAGGCGGCCGCGAAGACAAGGTCGCGGCCCTCGGCATCCGCGTGCGGCGCGGCATCACCTTCCACGGCGTGTCGCTGAACGTCGATCCCGATCTCGAACATTTCTCCGGCATCGTCCCGTGTGGAATCCAGGGACATGGTGTGACCAGCCTCGCCGATCTCGGCCTCACCGCCACGATGGCCGACGTCGATGTCGCCCTGCGCGCGGCGTTTGAAACGGTCTTCAGCGCCACGATCGACGAACCGGCCGACGCGGAGGCACAGCTGTGCCCTATGTAGAATTCCTGCCGCGCCCTGACCTTGCGCACATCGTGAAGTGCGTCTGGAACTACGAGTCCGCAACCGGTGAACTCGACGGCAGACCGGAACGCATCGTCCCTGACGGCAATCCCGAGCTCGTGGTCCACTATGGCCACCCGTTCTCCGAGATCACGCCGGAACGCGGCAAGCAATCGCAGCCGCGTGTCCTTCTCATGGGCCAGATGACGCGCCCCTTGGCTCTCGATCCGACGCAAGGCGCCCCCGGCATCATGGGCGTGAGATTCCATCCCGCGGGTGTACGCGCGATGATCGGCGCTTCGATGGACGAGTTCACCGACCATCACTTGAAGGTCGCCGACGTCGCCCCTGCCGCCACCGAATCCCTTGTCGACCAGATCGCAACCGCAGGCAACGCCGCCGCGCGCGCCGCCATCCTGCAAGACTTCGTCGCCCAGCGCGCCGCTCATCACGCCCGCTTTCAGGACACTGACGTCGCGCGATGGACCGCACGCCTGGCGCGGGCGAACGGCCGCCTCAGCGTCGCCGACCTCGCCCACGAGGCGGATCTCTCGCCCCGCCAACTCGAACGCCGCTTCGCCACCCAAGTCGGCATCGCGCCGCGTCAATACGCCAACGTCGTCCGCTTCCGCTCGGTCTTCGACCTGTTGACCGGCCTCAGTAGGCCGGACTGGGCGACGCTCGCCACAGGCGCCGGCTACTTCGACCAATCCCACATGATCCGCGACTTTCAGCGCTTCCTCGGCTGCTCGCCCACGGCCTTCCTCACCCAGCTGCGCGGCCTCTCCGCCGTGTTGGTCGGCCTTGATGAGAAAACGCCATGTCGCGTTGTTACAAGACGGAGCCAGGCCAGTTAGCCGAATCTCGGCCCACAAACCTCTCAAGGGGAACATCGCCGTGAAGCGTCTGCCAACATTTGCCGCCGCCGTCGCCATGACGTTGTCGACAGCGCATGCCGAAGATATCTGCGCACTGCCGAAGTCGAACACCGACATCGCCGCCCTCTCTTGGCTCGCCGGCAATTGGGTTCAGACCGGCAAAGCAATCACCGTGCGCGAACGCTGGTCCGGTCCTTACGGCGGCGTGCTGCTCGGCCTCGGGGTCACGACGCAAGACGACATCGCAAAGTCCTTCGAGTTCTTCCGCATAGCCAAAACGCCGACGGGCCTCAGCTACTTCGCCAGCCCGAATGCTTCCCCGCCGACGGAGTTTAAGGCGATTGAGATCTGCGCCGGCAAAATCGTCTTCGAGAACAAGGCTCACGATTTCCCTCAGCGCGTGATCTACACGAAGGGCGCCCAAGGCACGCTGAGCGCCCGCATCGAAGGTACGATCAAGGGCAAGTTGGAAAGCGAAGACTGGCGCTATCGCACCGAGCGCTAGATAAAACAAAGAGGGCCGCCGACAGAAGTCGGCAGCCCTCTTCGGATCATACCAAAAGCGGTCTAGTGCTTTTGGTTCTGATCGTTCGGTGTCTTTGGATCTTTCTGCGTCTGCGCTTGGCCCGGCTTGGCCGGATCGCCAGGGCGCTTGTCGGCGCGCTTGTCCAATTCCTTGTCGTGACCAGGCTTCTTCGTTTTGTCCGGGAAGTCGCCCGGCTTCTGGTTCGGCACTTTGGTCGGATCGTCGGGAACGTGGCTCATATCAAATCTCCTTGCGGCGCATGGCCGATAGGGAAACGAGCAGGTGCTCAATCGGGTTGCTGGTGACCGCCGCGCTAACCATTCATTCACGTGGAACCGCCCTCGCTCGGCGCGCGTTTCAACTTCGGGAACCAGGTCGGTCGGCATTCGCGTCCGCCCGCTGGTGATTCATGGAGGAGTTGATCAAATGGTGCGACGGAAAAACGGTACCGACGTCGATGCGCGCATTCGCGCTCTGAAGGCCGACTTCGACGAACTGCAAAAAGACATGCGCAAGCTCGCTGAAAGCTTGAGCGAGGCGGCGACGAACGGCGTATCGGAAATGGCAGGCTCCGCGCAGCGCGCGGCCAGCGACGCAGCCGAGCAAGTGGAACTCTACGCCGAACAGGGCGTCGACTCCGTCCGCGGCGCGATCCGCGATCAACCGTTCGCAGCCATCGCGCTTTCGATGGGTGCCGGCGCACTCATCGGATCGTTGCTTCGGCGTTAACGAAAACCGCATGCGCATCGATGCGGAACTCCTGTTGCGGGCAGGCTTAGGCGTCACCGCGGTCGCACTCTTGTGGACCGCGGTGGGCTTTCTCGCGTTCGCCGCCTACACCCTGCTCGTCCCGCTGACGAACGTCGCAGCCGCAGCGGCGATCACCGGCGCCGCCATTCTTCTGATTTTAGCGATCGGCCTTCTGACCTATCACCTGCGGACGCGCACGCCGGTCACACAAGCTCAGCCGTTGCCGGCAATGGCGAACGGCAATCTGGCCAATGCGTCGATCGCAGCGCTGGCACAACTTGCCAAAGACCATCCGCTGCTCGCGGTAGGATGCGCGACGATGCTCGGCATCGCCGACACCATGCACGAAACTCAACCTTTACGACGCAAGACGCGCGATTGATCCGTTCAGGAACCAGTGACGCGACGCGGCGTTTAAACACGGCAGCAGCCCAAAGCGCCGCACCAACCAACAGGAGTCATCAGCCATGCCCACCCCCAGTGGTCACACGAGCGCCATCCGTGCATCGAAGGTTAAGGGAACGTCCGTCTACAACACCGCCGGCGAATCCATCGGCACGGTCGAAGACATCGTCCTGAACAAGACGTCGAACGACATCATGTTCGCCGTTCTCGGTTTCGGCGGCTTCCTCGGCATCGGCGAAAAGTACCATCCGGTTCCCTGGTCGCTTCTCGACTACGACGAAGACAAGGGCGGCTACGTCGTCCCGCTGACGAAGGAAGTCCTCAAGGCCGCGCCGGCCTACGACATGGACGACCTGACCAAGCACGACGGCCAGATCCGCGACACGTCCTACGACTATTACAAGGTCGAACGCGATTGGAGCTGATGTTCCGTAGCGAATGACGATCATTATTCACGGGAGTACCCATACATGACGACGACAGTCACGAGCGTCTACGAAACCTACCAAGATGCGATCGCGACGGTGCGTGAGCTTCAAGCCGCGAACGTACCCGATGAAGAGATCAGCGTGATCGCAAACCAGCCGGGCGGTCAGGATGACGAAACGACGGACCGCATCGACAACAACATGGCTGAGACAGGTGCGGCGTCCGGCGCGGCCATCGGCGGCACGCTTGGCGGCGCCACCGGTCTCTTGGCTGCGCTCGGAACCTTCGCCATCCCCGGCATCGGTCCGGTGATCGGCGCGGGCTGGTTGCTTGCAACCAGCGTCGGCGCTGCGGTCGGCGCGTCTGCCGGCGGTGTTCTCGGCGCGCTCCTCGGCGCCGGCGTCAACAAAGACCAAGCGCACATCTACGTCGAAAACTTGCGCCAGGGCGGCACGCTCGTCTCGGCGCGCGTCTCCGACGCTCAAACGGAAGAAGTGCGTGCGATCATGGCCCGCCGCAAGGCACTCGACACGGCGCGCACGGTGCGCCGCGAAGAGACAGTGGTCATCGTTCCGCCGACGCCGTAACAACGGCATAGGGCGGGACCCAACGCGCCGCGGGCACCAGACCGCGGCGCGTTTCTTTTTAAGCGCTGAAGCTTTGGTGAATTTCTAGGTCGGCGGGTCGCTCTCGGCCACGACGGCCGGCACCTGACGTGAGCGAACCGTCCGCTGCCGTGGAATCTGCCACCACGCCGCCTTGCGGCTCTCTTGGTTCTCTTCCTGCTCGGCGAAGAAGCGCGAGCGCGGTGTCTCGGTCACTTCGTTGCTGGCGACATGCTCGGCAAGCAACAGCACCGCAACCGGCTCCAGCCCCGGCACGTGTCGCGCCACGGCGCTGAATAGGATCAAGAGCGGCACCGCCACAATCGCCGCGAACGGCCCCCACAGCCAAAGGAAGAACGTGACCGTCAGAAAGATAGCAATAGAACTCACCGCCACCCGCCGCGACACCAGCCACGGCGTCACCAGGTTTGACTCGATGAGATTCAGAACGAACATGATCAACGGCGCGATTGCCGCCTCGATCAGCGTATTGGCGGTAGCCAACTGGACGACGCCGCACAGGATCATTGTTCCCGTCGGGCCGATATAGGGAATGAAATTCGCGATCGCGAACACAAACCCCCACACCAGCGCGTAGGGCACGCCCGCCATCGCAAACGCCGCGGCGGTCGCCGCACCCAGACCGAAATTGATGCAGGCCACCACGAACAAGTAATGCGACACGTGCGTAAACGTCTCGTTCAAGATCCGCGCGACGCGCAACCGGTTCACGCGGCTCTTCGGCAGCAGGATAATGCGCCGCCGATAGGGCTCGCGCACCATGATCAGGAACAATGACAGCGCGATCACATAGAGCGTCTGGCTCAAAATAAGCGGCGCCGACTGAATGAGGTCCATGGCCATCGGTTGTACGACCGTCACTTGCTGCGCGCCGCCCGGTGCGGCCGCCGGATTGGCCATTTCCTCGAATTTGTTCGATGCATCGCGGAACCCTTGAAGGGATTCCTGCAAAGCGTGCGTCTTGCGCTGAATGCTCTGCGCGATCTGCGGCGCGTTGTCGATCCAATCCGCAATGCCCGGCGCAAGCGCAATCGCCCCCGCAACCAGCACGGCCACCGCCGCCGCCACGACAAGGACGGCCGCCGCCGGCGTCGGCAGCCCGCATTTCTCCAGCCAACTCACCGCCGGGTTGAGCGAAAGCGCCAAGACCAGCGCCACCACCGTCGGCACCAAAACCGCCTGCGCCGCCCACATGGCAAAGCCGGCCGCAACGATCGCAAGCACGAGCAGCGAACGCTCGCCGGAGGGCCAGGCGAACGGCGGCGGCGTGTTGACGACCGCGGCGGCTGCCCTTTGCTGCTTGCGAGCCGTAGCCTTTAATTCTTGCTTGTGATTGTCCACGACGTACCCATCCCATGATCGGGACCACGGCACATAGAACGCTTGTGGAACCACCAGGTTCCTTGCAACTCTCCGAGCCAAGCTAAGGCAGAAAATAACCATGGCCCCGCTCAATCCTCGCGCCGCACTCGCGACCCACGACGTCACCAATCAGCCGCCGCCGTTCGAGGACGTGAACATCTTCACGACCGACCGCGCGCTCACCGGCGCCGTCGAACGCGAAGGCGCCGCCCACCACGCGCAAACACTTTCTGCCTTCGGCAAACGCGTCGGCTCCGCCGAAGTCGTCGCTTGGAGCTTCGAGGCCAATCGAAACGCGCCTGAACTGAAAACCTTCGACCGCTACGGCCGCCGCATCGATGAGGTGAACTTCCATCCCGCCTATCACAAGCTGATGGAGGTGGGCCTCTCTGGCGGCTTCGCGTCAATCGCTTGGACCTCGCAAACAGCAGGCCATGTCGCGCATGCGGCGGTCCTCTACATGATGGCGCAGATCGAACAGGGCGTGTGCTGCCCAATGACGATGACCTATGCGGCCCTTCCCGCGCTGCGCCACCAGCCCGACCTCGCGAAATCATGGGAACCGCGCATCACGAGCGGTACCTACGACGCCACCTCCGCACCGGCCGCGCAGAAGCAGGGCGCCACGATCGGGATGGCCATGACCGAGAAGCAAGGTGGCTCCGACGTGCGCGCCAACACGACGAAAGCGACACCGTCAGGCGACGGAACCTACACGCTGAACGGCCACAAATGGTTCTGCTCCGCGCCGATGTGCGACGCCTTCCTGACCCTTGCCTACACCGACAAGGGCCTCACCTGCTTCCTCGTCCCACGCTGGAAACCGGACGGCGAGCGCAACACGATGCACCTCATGCGCCTGAAGGACAAACTCGGCGACCGCGCCAACGCGTCGTCGGAAATCGAATACCACGCCGCCTATGCCGAACGCGTTGGTGAAGAAGGCCGCGGCGTGAAGACGATCATCGAGATGGTCCACCACACCCGTCTCGACTGCACCGTCGCGCCCGCCGCCTACATGCGCCAAGCCCTCGTCCAAGCGCTGTGGCACACCGCGCGGCGCACCGCGTTCCAGAAGAAGCTGATCGACCAACCCCTGATGTCGCGCGTCCTCGCGGATCTCGCCATCGAAAGCGAGGCCGCAGCCACCCTCGCCTTCCGCATCGCGAGATCATTCGACGGGTCAAACAACGAAGCCGCCGCCCTCTTCTCCCGCATCGCCACGCCGATCGGGAAATACTGGCTCAACAAACGCGTCGTGAACTTTGTCTACGAGGCGATGGAGTGCCACGGCGGCGCCGGTTACATCGAAGAATCCGTCCTCCCGCGCCTCTTCCGCCAATCGCCGCTCAACTCGATATGGGAAGGCTCCGGCAACGTCATCTGCCTAGACGTCTTGCGCGCCCTCGCCAAAGAACCGCAAACCGCCGAAGCCTTGTTCACCGAACTCGAAACGGCACGTGGCGCGTACCCGGAATTGGATCAAGCGATCGACAAAGCCAAATCAAGCCTTACCACGACGACGGAGCCCCAAGCACGGCGCCTGGTCGAGAACCTCGCCCTCGCCCTACAGGGAGCGCTCCTGGCACGTCATGCACCGAACATCGTAGCGGACGCTTTCGTCGCCACCCGCCTTGCTGATGAACCATGGCGCACCTATGGCGCGTTTGACGCCGCCGTCGACGAACGCGCGCTCATCGCCAGAGCAATGCCGAACTAACGCTGCAGCGCCGCCTCGTACTCTTGCACGAACCGCCCAACGATGTCGGCCGCGGACTCGACCTTCTGCACGAGATCGACGCTCTGTCCAGCCGACCACGTGTCCTTCCAGCGTTTGAAAGCTGCATTCGGGTCGCCGAAATGCGGCGTACCGGCATCCACCTTGTCCGGATCGATACCCACCGCCTGCAAACTGCCCTTCAGCCAATTCGCGCGCACGCCGGTGACCGCCGCCGTCTGCACCAAATCCTCATGCGTCGACGAGATCAGCATCTGCTTATACGCATCCGGCGCCAGCGACTCCTTCGCCGCCACGAACGGCGTGCCGATATAGGCAAGATCGCCGCCCAACACCTCGATCGCCCGCACCGCGCGCCCTGTCCCGATGGCGCCACCGACGACCAGCGGCCCCGGGAAAATCCCGCGCACGGCGCTCACGAACGCAAACGGGCTGAGTTGCCCCGTGTGCCCACCGGCGCCCGCACAGATCAGCACCAGCCCGTCGACGCCGGCATCGAGCGCCTTGCGCGCGAACGGCATGCTGATCACGTCGGCAAACACAATGCCGCCATACGAATGCACAGCCTCGATCACGCCGCGCGGACTGCCCAGCGCCGTGATCACCAGCGGCGGCTTGTGCTTGACGATCAGTTCAAGCTCTTCCTTCAACCGCGGATACGAATGATGCGCCACCATGTTCAGCGCCCACGGCCGGTCAGCCTGCGCCAGTGTGTCGTTGATCTCGCCCATCCACTGATCGAGATCCTCGATCGTGCGCGCGTTCGGCGCAGGAAACGCCGACGCCATCCCCGCCTTCGCCGCCGCAATGACGAGCTTCGGTCCCGACACCAAGAACATCGGCGCCGCGATCGCAGGGATCTTCAACCGTTCCTTAAATCCAATCCAAGCCGAGGCCATCATGGCCCTCCGATCTAAAGGATCAGGCCGCCGTCTACCGGGATCGTCTGACCAACCACATACGCCGCCAACGGCGACGCCAAGAACAACGCAACGCCCGCCATATCGTCAGGCGTCCCGAGACGCTTCAACGGAATCCCCTGCAGCGACGCCTGCAGCCGATCCGGATTCTCGGTCGTAACTTTCGTAAGCTTCGTATCCACAAGCCCCGGCGCAATCCCGTTCACGCGAATGCCGTCGCCGGCCCAAGCCTCAGCGAGAGTCCGCGTCAACCCAACAGCGCCGGTCTTCGATGCGTTGTAGGCCGGATTGCCGCGCGTCGAATGAAACGCCGCCGTCGACGACACCGTAATGAGCGAACCCTTGGAGGCCGCCAACATGTCGTGAAACTTGATCGCGCACGCCATCAGGCTGTTCAGGTTCAGGTCCATCACCTTCCGGAACCCGTCCATCTGAAACTCGCCGCGTTTGTAAAGCACGGTGCCTTGGCTCAGCACCAGCACGTCGAGCGTCCGGAAATTCGGCCGCCACGTATCGACCTCGACGAAATTTGACACATCGAGCTGCGCATAATGCAGACCGGTCAGATCCGACCCTTCATCCACGCTGTAGTCCGACGCATGCGCGCGCGTGCCCCACACATGCACCGTCGCGCCATGCCGGCGAAACCCGTGCGCAATGCCGTTGCCGATGCCGCTCGACCCGCCGACGACGAGAACCGTCTTGCCCGTAAAGTCCAGCGGCCCGGCCATCAGCTCAATCCTTCGAACGCTCGACGTAAGAACCGTCTTCCGTATTCACGACAACCTTCGTGCCGACGCCGATATGCGGCGGCACCATCGTACGCGCGCCGTTCGACAGCTTCGCGGGCTTAAACGACGACGACGCCGTCTGCCCCTTCACAACCGGCTCCGTCTCCACGATCTCGAGCACCACCCGCGCCGGCAACTCGATCGCGATCGGCACACCGTTGAACGTACTCAGCGTCACTTCCATGTTTTCCTGAAGATAGGCTTCCTGATCGCCCAAAATGTCCTTCGACACATGGATCTGGTCGAAGTTGTTCGGCTCCATGAACACGAACTGCTCGCCGTCCTGATACAGGTACTGGTACGTGCTCATATCGACGAACGCCTTTTCCAAGGAATCCGTCGTCTTGTAGCGCTCGTTTACCTTCACGCCGTCGCTGATCCGGCGCATTTCGATCTGTGTCGTCGGCGTGCCCTTGCCAGGATGGAAGTTTTCAGCTGTTAGAACGACGTACAGCTTGCCTTCCTTCTCGATGATGTTGCCCTTACGTACGTTGCTGGCAATGACGGAAACCACGCGAAACTCCTTCAGAAATAACGACGCCCGGATTGGGTCTGCCGACAAGGGCGGACGCACCGGGCTCGGATTTGTGCCGGGTGATAGCAGCGCCCGGGCTTCCCGCCAAGGTGGCACAAACGAGCGGTTTCCCTGGTGGTGACGTCCTCGCCCTGGTGGTCCCCCGCGCGCCACGCCGACCGCCGCCCGTTCCTCATCGCGCGCAACCGGATAAAGGCCGCGATCCGCCGCCATTTCGACGCCGACGGCTTCACCGAAGTCGAATGTGCCGCCCTTCAAATTTCGCCTGGCAACGAGACCCACCTCCACGCCTTCGCGACGGAACAGATCGGCCGCGACGGCGCGCGCACAGAGCTCTACCTCCACACCTCCCCCGAATTCGCTTCGAAGAAGCTGCTGGCGGCGGGCGAGCAGCGCATCTTCGATTTCGCCCGCGTCTTCCGGAACCGCGAACACGCCGCCGTCAACGTGCCCGAGTTCACGATGCTGGAATGGTACCGCGCGAACGAACCCTACGACGCCGTCATTGCCGACAGCATCAAACTCCTATCGCTCGCCGCGCAAGCCGCGGGAACCACCACGTTGACCTACCGCGGCCGGAGCATCGACGCCGGCGCCCACCCCGAACGCCTAACCGTAGCCGCTGCGTTCGAGCGCTTCGCCGGCATCCGCCTTCTCGAAACGCTGAACACCGACACAGCCGACCGCGACGCGCTCGCGTCGCAAGCTAAGCGCGCCAGCATCACCATAGCCGACGACGACACCTGGTCCGACATTTTCAGCCGCATTCTCAGCGAACGCGTCGAACCGAACCTCGGCGTGAACGCCCCGACCATCCTGGACGAATACCCGCGCGTCGAAGCAGCGCTCGCCCGCGCCTGCTCGCACGACCCGCGCGTCGCCGAACGCTTCGAGCTCTATGTCCTAGGCGTCGAACTCGCGAACGGCTTCGGCGAACTCACCGATCCAGTCGAGCAACGCAAACGCTTCGAACACGAAATGTCGGAGAAGCATCGCATCTACGGCGAACGCTACCCCCTCGACGAAGACTTCCTCGCCGCCCTCGCACACATGCCGCCGGCAAGCGGCGTAGCCCTCGGCTTCGACCGTTTGGCGATGCTGGCGAGCGCGGCACCCCGCATCGAAGACGTCCTCTGGACGCCACCAGCAGGACGCACGACATGACCCGCCACGTGTCAAATTCGTCATGGCCGGGCGTGACCACGCGAACGCTACGCACGATCGATGATTTGCACGATGCGGGGCTCGTGTCGCGAAACGACGACCTCACCCGCGTCGCCGACCGCTACGCCGTAGCCATCACGCCCGCGATCGTCGCGCTGATCGAGAGCGACGACGATCCGATCGCCCGCCAATTCGTCCCCGACACACGCGAGCTGGAAACGACACCCGGCGAAAACGCAGACCCCATCGGCGACAAACGCCACAGCCCCGTTGAAGGATTAGTCCACCGCTACCGCGACCGTGTCCTGCTGAAAATGGTCCACGTCTGCCCGGTCTACTGCCGCTTTTGTTTCCGCCGCGAGATGGTCGGTCCCGGCCGCGAGCCCGGCTTGTCGCCTAGCGAACTCGACGCCGCGATCGCCTACATCGCCGCCCACGCGGAAATTTCCGAAGTGATCCTCACAGGCGGCGATCCGTTCGTACTCACCGCCCGCCGCGCCGCTGACCTGACGCAGCGCCTCGCCGCGATCCCGCACGTCAAAGTCTTGCGCTGGCACACGCGCGTGCCCGCCGTCGCCCCCGACCGCGTCACACCGGATTTCGTCGCCGCATTGAAATCCAAACACGCAGCGACCTACGTCGCGCTCCACGCCAATCACGCCCGCGAGTTCACACCCGCAGCGCGCGAAGCGATCGCCCGCATCGTCGACGCCGGCATCCCCATGCTGAGCCAAACCGTGCTGCTGAAGGGCATCAACGACGACGCCGACACGCTCGCCGACTTGATGCGCATGTTCGTCGAGAACCGGATCAAGCCTTACTACTTGCACCACGCCGACATGGCGCCGGGCACGTCGCACTTCCGCACGACAATTGAACACGGCCAGAACCTGATGCGCGAACTGCGCCGCCGCGTCTCCGGCATTGCCCTGCCGTCCTACGTCCTGGACATCCCGGGCGGCCACGCAAAAGCCAACCTCGAGACCTGCGATATCGAGCGCACGTCCAACGACCAGCTACGCGTCCGCGACGATGAAGGCGCCTGGCACGATTATTCCGGCTAAGGCGCGCCCTTCGGCGACACCCGCATATCGATCCGCCGCTTGTCGTCGAGGAACGTCTTCGCGGCCGCAATGACTTCCGCTTCCGTGATTGTGCCGTAATCCTTCAACGCCGAGCGCAACCGCTCCAGGTTCCGCGGATCGGTCTGAATGTCGCGCAGCGACTGGATCCAATACGCATTCGTCGATTCCGCCGCGTATTGCTGGTAGAGCACCGGCTTACGCGCCCGCTCCAAAAGATCTGCCGACAGTTCGCCGTTGCGCAGCTCTTGCGTGATCTCGGCAAGCGTCTCAAAGAACTTGTCCGCTTCTTCGGGCTTCGGCTCAACGCCCGCAAACATATAACCGAAACCTTTGACCGACTTCGACGACCAG
>JAEUMM010000035.1 GCA_016792645.1 Alphaproteobacteria bacterium
ACCGTCATGCATCATCTCAAGCACGTCGAAGCCGCACGCGCGTATCCGCGCAAACCACTCGCGCGCGATCGCACCAAGTTCGCCCGGCTGTTCGCTCAGCCAGGCTTGGACGGCGGGATCGCGTCTGATGCCCAATGACAGTCGGAACAATCTGCCCATGCGGCCAGATTACCAGGACGGCGGCTTGCCCAGAAGCCGGCGCGCCGCCTGGTCGTGCGCCGCCGGTAGTGGTGGCCTTCGTGGCCCGTGGGCTTGTCGGGTTGCACGGGCGCGCTCTTCTCCTGGTTCACGCAGGCGCGGAGGTTGGCGATCATCATCTCGTGCATCTTGGCTCTGTTCATGCGCTTGGCGTGACGGCCACCCATGCGGTGTTCGAGGCAGTCGTCCAGCTTGGCCAGGGCTTCGTCGGTCGCTTGCCGGCGCATCTTGTCTTTGCATTCTTGCATGTGCGCCTTCATGTGCGCGTGCTTTTCCGCCGCCGTGCGTTTTTTCATGGCTTCCATGTCGGATGGCGAATGCTCGCAGCCCATGTCTTCCATCATCTGGTGCATTGGGCTTTCGCGCATCGCGCTCATGTCCATGGCATTTTCGCCCTTGTGCATCGCGCAACCGGCCAGCGCGAGCGAAACCACGACGGTCGCAACGCCACGCGGGATGAAGAGCGGTGAGGCGTGTTGTTTGTCGTTCGACATGTGTTTGATCCTTTTCTTTTCAGACCACAGGAATCGTCGCGGTCCAATCGCTATGCGTCCCTTGAATTGTCTCCCTTCGCAGCGCGTCCCTAGGGCCAGGATTCGTGATACCAGCCGGCGCGATCCCACAGCTGCGTCCGTTCCTTGCAGACGAAGGCGCCCATTGGCGTTGCCCGTGGCGCTTGACAGCGTGCGATCTCCGCCCCGTTGAAGAAGATCTTGCCTTCGAAGCCTTCGCTCTTCGTCCCTTCGCGCAGGACGAACAGTCGATAGGCCCACGGCTCGCGCCCCATAATCACGTTGGCGTCGTGCGTCTTCATCCACGCCAGCATGTCGGTGTGGATCATGCCGCACATGCTCCACAAATGCGGGCACGCCACGCTTTCGAACGTGCCGACGGCGGTCTCGAACCGCTGGCCGGGCTCGATCGAAACAGGCTTTCCCGTGCTGTCGTAGATCGTGCCGTGCCAACCTTGGCTGCGGGTGCCTGGCGCCGTGACGACGATCTCGTAGACGAGCCGTTCGTCGACGCGCGCGCCTCCGTCTGCCGCTTGTGCCGTGCCGGTTATGACCGACAGCGCCACACCCAATATCAACCGCCACACGCGCATCGATTCCTCCTGCGTCTTGCAGACGACGATAGAGGCCCCACGCATCGCGCCTTTGATCCAGGTCAATCTTTCCAGGAGCGTGACAACCACGTCAGTTTTGACGGATTTCTGCCGATGTGATGGCGTGATGGATCGGACTGCATCTGTTTTTGTTTGGTTGTGGTGGATGGGGACGACACAGGATGTGGTGTGGGTCTTCCGGCGGGTGAGGCTCGCGGCCATGCTGGGCCGTGTCGTGATTCCGATGAGGCGTTTTTATGGCCAAGGGTGAGACTGTATCCGCGCGGTTGCGGCGTTTCGTTGCCGGTGCGGTGCCGCGGAATGCGGAGGCGGCGCTGGCGGAGCGCATGCTGAGTTCGTTTCACGATACGGAGCGGACGGGGTTGATGCTGGCCTGCGCGGTGCGGGCGGTGATTGTGGTGCTGCTGGTCGTCGTGTTTGCGGCGACGTCGTCGTTCGTGGGCGATGGGTCTTTGTTCCTGTTGCTCATGCCGCTTGGGATTGCGGCGATCGGGCTCTTGCAGTTCGAGCAGGAGCGGCGGTGGCCGCAGGCGCATTGGGCCAAGTATGTCTTCATGGCGGTCGATTGTGCGTATCTCGCGTTCATTCTGATCGCGCGCAATTGGTTTGCGAGCGATTTGCCGCCGGTGACGTTGGCGGTGAAGGAGGGGGCGCTGCTGTTCTTCGTCGCGTTCCTGGTGCATGGCGCGTTCAGTTATTCACCGCGCTTCATCGTGTGGACCGGGCTTTGCATCACTGTTGCGTGGGGCGTCGTTGTCGCCGTCGCCGCGGCGCAGCCGGGGACGTTCTTCGCGATCGCGCCGGGCAGCGATGTTTGGCAGCAGTACGGCGATCCGCATTATCTGCCGGTGATCAAGATCGTTTACGACTATGTGATCCTGGCGTTTCTGACCGGCGGGCTGGCGGTGGCGGTTTGGCGGTCGCGGCAGTTGGTGCTGGCGGCGGTGACGTCGGAGCGGGCGCGGTCGAACCTGGCGCGGCATTTTTCGCCGCGCGTCGTCGACGAACTTAGCGAGCGGGAGCAGCCGTTCGGCGTGGTGCGGCGGCAGCCGGCGGCGGTGTTGTTCGCCGACATTCGCGGCTTCACCACGCGCTGTGAGGGCATGCAGCCTGAGGAGGCGATTTCGTTTCTGCGCGAGTTCCACGGGTTGATGGAGGGCGTGATCTTCAAGCATGGCGGCACGCTGGACAAGATTCTGGGCGACGGGTTGCTCGCCGTGTTCGGCGTGCCGGATCAGGGCCACGGCGACGCGGGCGATGCGCTGGCCTGCGGGTTCGCGATGATCGAAGCGGTGAAGCAGTGGAACGTGGAGCGCGTGCCGCGCGGGCAGTTCGAGGTGCAGATCGGCGTCGGGCTGCACTATGGGCAATTGATGCTGGGCGATTTGGGCAGCGAGCGGTCGATGACGTTCACGGTCGTGGGCGACACCGTCAACGTGGCGAGCCGGTTGCAGGCGCTGTCGAAGGAACTGGGCACCATGCTTGTGGCGAGCGAGGCACTGGTCTCGGCGATCAGGGACGAGATGCGCAAGGAGTTGGCGCTGATCGACGATCTGACGCTGGTAGGGCCGAAGCATTTGCGCGGGCGCGAGCACGAGACGGTCGTTTACGCGTTGGAGGGCACGGCGCTGCGTGCGGCTTAGCCACTTTCTCGGGCGGGAGGGCGTGCTAAAGTGCCGGATGACTTTCGGCTTTTGAGGGTGGGACCCATGCGTCGTGTCCTGTCTTATATTTGGTGGCCGCTGCTGTTCGGCGTTTGCGTGGCAGTGACCTATTGGGGCGTCGTCAACGACATGACGATCGTCGTTTTCAACGTCACCTATCTGAGCTTGGCGCTGACGATCGCGGTGCTTGAGCGGGTGATGCCGCATGAAGAGGCTTGGCTGGCGAACGACGGGCAGGTCGGGCCGGACATCGCGCATACGCTGTTGAACAAGAGCATCGCGCAGGCGCTGGTGTTGTCGCTGACGTTCTTGGGGTTGGCCGAGTTGGCCTCGCCCGCGGGGCATGCGTGGTGGCCGGGGTCTTTGCCGGTCATGTTGCAGGTGGCGCTGGGGCTCGTGTTCGTCGAGTTCGGGCTTTATTGGAAGCACCGGCTGGCGCATGAGTGGCCGCCGCTTTGGCGTTTCCACGCGGTGCATCACAGCGTGACGCGGCTTTGGTTCTTGAACACCGGGCGGTTTCATCTCGTCGATACGCTGAGCGGGCTGGCGTTCGGGGTGCCGCTGTTGCTGCTGCTGGGCGCGCCGTCGGACGTGATGATCATGGTCAGCGCGATCACGGCGTTCGTCGGCATTCTGACCCATGCGAATGTCGAGATGCGGTGCGGGTGGCTGAACTATGTGTTCAACACGCCGGAGCTGCATCGCTGGCATCACTCGAAGGTGCTGGCCGAAGGGAACAGGAACTACGGCGAGAACCTAATGATTTTCGATCAGCTGTTCGGTTCGTACTTCAACACGGCGCGGCGGCCGCCCGCCGACATCGGGATCAATCATCCGATGCCGCCGACGTTTTGGGGGCAGCTTAAGGTTCCCTTCACGCGCGCGCCGCTTTGAGCGCGAGGCACACGCGTTAACGCACGCTGCAGTCGAAATCCGTATCGCTGCGTGTGTTAACTGACGCCTGATAGTTGCGAAGGTTTTATGCGCTTCGACCCACGGTCAGTGGTTCGGAAAGAAACGCTGTGCAAACTCACATGCGTTGCTCACCGCTCACTTCACTTCGCGCGCATGTCCAAGAAACCGACTATCGATCCCGATCCCGACGTTATCCGCACGGCCTGGACGCTCATCCGTCATCATGGCCCCAAAGCGATGCGCGAGGCGACGCGTCAGCAGAACGCGATGATCCAGCGCGGCGATGCCGGCAAGGTCAACCTGTGGTGGTCGGTCGGTCGCGCGATTCAAGAGCTGCGGCGCACAAAGCGCGCCCCGCACGAACCGCTGAACTGATTCAACCGCGGCGGATCGTCGGCTCCAGCGCCGCACGCAGATCTTTGACTTCTCCACGCAATGCGGTGAGTTCGGCCATCAGCAGGCGCAGCTGATTTTCCGCCATTTGTTCTTCGACCTTGATCTCTTCCTGGTGCATCTCCTGCATCGAATTCGTCAGCACGGCGATGAAGAGGTTCAGGACCGCGAAGACCGAGATCACAATAAAGGGCACGAAGAAGAGGTAGGCCTGAGGGTGGGTCGCCTGCACCTCACGCGCGATGTCGGCCCAACCTTCGAGCGTCATGATTGCAAAGAGCGTGAAAAGCGAGTCGCCCAGGGTGCCGAAGTAGACCGGATGGGCCTCGCCGAAGAGCTTGGTCGCGACGACCGCGGCGACGAAGAACACCACGCCCATCAGCATCGTGATCGAGGCCATGCCGGGCAAAGCGTGGACCAGCGCCTCGACCACGCGGCGCATCTGCGGCAGGAGAGAAACGAGGCGCAGGACACGCAGGACGCGCAGCGCGCGCAGGACGGTCAGCGGGCCGGTCGCGGGAATGAGCGCGATGGTGACGATGGCAGTGTCGAACAGGTTCCAGCCGGAGCGGAAGAAATTCCAGCGATAAACGATCAGCTTCAGCGTCAGCTCGATCACGAAGATCGCGAGGACGATGCGATCGAAAGCGTTGAGGAAGGGTCCGATCTGCGCCATCACGGTCGGCGACGTTTCGAGCGCCAGGGTTACGGCGTTCATGATGATGAGCGCCATGATGAAGTTCGTGAAGACGTTGGACTCGACGATCGACTTCAGCTTTTGCATGGGCCCCCGGCTCTGCTTTGGTTTGCGCCCTCACACATGAGGCAATCGGCGGCGGAATCAAGCGCAAGCGCGTCCGCCGCTTCAATTTTTCGCGCTAGTTCCGGATGCGGCCGGGCGGCAGGCGCAGCGTGAACACGATGGCCAGGGATCTGGTCACCATGGTGACGGTGAGCGCGGCTGCCAATGCCCAGCCGTCGTCGAGACCAACGAGTTTCACCGCATAATAGACAAGCGCGCCCAGCAGGGCGGCGGTGACGTAGAGTTCGGTCTCGCTGGAGAACACCAGCGGCACGCGGTTCGCCAACACGTCGCGCACGATGCCGCCGCCCGAGGCGCCGATCACGGTTAGGAATACCGTCACGGCCGGATCGAGATCGAGAGACACGAGGCGCTGTGTCCCCGTTGCGGTGAAGAGTGCGAGGCCGAGTGCGTCGGCCCAGAGCAGCGTCTTTGCGGGCGGGGATGCAAACCGTACCGCCTCGAAGGTCACGATCGCCGAGGCGACGGCCACCCACAACGGTTCGGGCGAGGTAAGCCAGCGCACATCGACGCCGATCAGGAGGTCAACGATCGTGCCGCCGCCCATGCCGGCCGCGATGGACAAGAACACGGCGCCGACGACGTCCATCTTCTGCTCCGCCGCGACCAGCGCGCCGGAAGCGGCGAAGACGGCGGTGCCGAGCAGCGACAAGACGGCGAGGGCGATGTCCATGGGCCACAGACTAACGTGAGTCGGCGTGGCCGTGCGGGCACGGTCGGGCACGCCAGCGCACCTGACGCTTCGCTTGAAAATCGCTTATGGTGCCGCGCGAAACGAGGCAAGGTTCGGTGACGACATTCATTCTGGTTCATGGCGCGTGGCACGGCGGGTGGTGCTGGGACGAAGTGGCGCCGTTGTTGCGCGCGGCGGGGCATCAGGTTGTGGCGCCGGATCTGCCGGGCATGGGGAAGGACAAGACGCCGCTGTCGAAGGTCGATCTGTCGACGTGGACGCTGTCGATTTCGGATGAGGTCGTGCAGGCGTTCGATGACGTCGTGCTGGTCGGGCATAGCCGCGGCGGGATCGTGATCAGCGAAGTGGCGGAGATTGTGCCGGACCGGATCAAGACGCTCGTTTATCTCGCGGCGTTTTTGGTGCCGAACGGGAAAACGTTGGCCGACATGCTGGCCTCGGTGCCCGACAATCCGGTTGCCGAGGGTGCGATCGTGATGCGCGAGGACGGCTATTCCTCCGTCATTGCGCCGGCGAAGGTGGAGCCCGTGTTCTACAACACGACGCCCGCCGCGCTGACCGCGCGGGCGGCATCGTTACTTTCACCGGAGCCGATGATGAGTTTTACGACGCCGGTGCGCATCAGCGATGCGCGGTACGGGCGCGTGAAGCGGGGCTATATCGAGTGCGTGCGGGACAACGCCATTCCGATCATGCTTCAGCGCAAGATGCAGCAGGCGTTGCCGTGCGATCCCGTCGTGACGCTCGACACCGATCACTCGCCGTTTTTCTCGGCGCCCGATGCTTTGTGCCGGGCGCTTATCGCCATGTCGGAGACTTGAGATGTACCAGCTCTATATCGCGAACAAGAATTACTCGTCGTGGTCGCTTCGGCCGTGGGTGTTGATGCGGACGCTGAACCTTCCGTTCGAAGAGCGGTTCGAGCGCTTTGTGCCGGGCGGCAGTTGGTCGGCGTTCCGGTCGTTCTCGCCGACGGGCAAGGTGCCGACGCTGGTCGACGGACGGACGATCGTTTGGGATTCGCTGGCGATCGCCGAGTATTTGGCTGAGCGCCATGATGGCGTTTGGCCGAAGGACGCGTCGGCGCGGGCTTGGGCGCGGTGCGTTTCCGCCGAGATGCATTCGAGCTTTCAGAACTTGCGCGAGATGTGTTCGATGACGGTCGGGCTGCGCGTTCAGCTGCACACGATCCCGGAAGCGTTGGCCAAGGACGTTGCGCGGATCAGCGAGCTTTGGAGCGACGGCGTCGGCAAGTTCGGCGGGCCGTTCCTGACCGGCAAGTCGTTCACGGCTGCGGACGCGTTCTATGCGCCGGTTGCGTTTCGCGTGCAGACCTATGGGCTGAAGCTTGATCCGGTCGCGCAGGCTTATGGGCAACGCTTGTTGGATCTGCCCGCGATGAAGGAATGGTACGAGGCGGGGCTTGCCGAGACGTTCCGCGACGAGCACGAAGAGGTGCCGCTGAAATACGGCACCGTCACGCACGATCTGCGCGCGAAGGCGCGTTGAGGCCGCCGGATCCGATCGTCGCGTTGGCGAATTCGATCTCGGTCTCGCTGATGAAGCGGTGGGCGGGGACGCGCAGGTTTGTTTGCGCGGGGCCGCTGGCGATGCGGCCGGCGAGGTCGTAGGTCGAACCGCAGCAGGGGCAGCGCAACTCTTCCGGCGCGAGGCGCTGGGTCAGGCAGTCGCCGTGTGTACACATGGCGATGCAGACCATGATGTCGGGGCGCAGGGAGCGGTGCCAGTTCTTCGCCCAGTCCGGCTGGCGTGATGCGGCGGAGTCCGCGTCGCGCAGTTTTGGGTTTGCGGTGCGAAGGCCGACGAGGTCTTCGGGCGTGCGGCGGAAGATCATCACCGGCATCTGATCGACGTTGACGATGGTGGGCGCGATGCCTGTCAGCGTCTTGGTGTCGAAGGTGGTGCGCTGTGCGCGCACGTCATCGGCGGGTTGCATCGCGGCGATGAAGGGCCACAGGGCCATGCCGCCGCTCACGCCTAGGGCGGTGAGCGCTGCGGTGGTCAACAGATCGCGGCGGCGCGGCGGTGTTTCCACGGGGTCTTACGCACGGACTTTCTTCGGCTCTTGAGTGTAGCGCGTGTCGGCCGGCGGGGGGAGCGTCGTGACGCGGACGGCGTTTTGCGGCAGTTTCGCGACGTAGGCTTCGTCGCGCGCGAAGGCCGCTTCGTGGATGTGGGCGCCTTCGGGAATTTTGCGGCGGCCTGCCAGGTTGATGCGGCGGCGCTGGATCCAGGTGTCCTTGCCGTCCGCGCCGGCTCGCCGTTCCCACTGCTTTTTCGGGATGAGCTGGGCGAGGCGCCAGAACGCGCCGCGCAGGCTGTTGTGGACCGGTGCGGTTGCGTCGGGACCGACGTAGTTGCCGCCGGCACGGCCCAAGATGCGCGCCTCGCGTTCGGGGATGGTGAGCAGGCCCTCGGCTTGGGCTTCGCGCAGCATCCATTCCAGCGCCACCTTCGAGAGGCCGCTGTCCTTTTCGGGATAGCCGCCGCCGACGTCGCCGTGGGAGCCGGGAAACCAAACTTGCAGCAGGTCTTTCGGGCCGGTCGGGTTTTTTGCTTTCGGGTGCCAGAGATTTTCGCGGAAGAAGGCGCGGCGCTCGTCGATGGCGACGGCGTGGCGGCCGACTTCGATGGACGGGTTGTGGCTGCTGTAGGGCAGGCGCAGCGGATTGCCGATCCAACCGACGGAGTTCACCGTGTCCCAAACGCCCACGAAATGCGGGCGGCAGGCGACGGACGAGAAGGTGAGCTTGAATTGCTGGGACACCATGAGCGCGCGGGTGAATTGTTTGCTGCCGCCGCTGCGGCCCGCGTTCTTCATCATGCGGATAGCGTAGGGGACGAGCGGTTCGTTGCCCGGGCGGATCAGGCCCACCATGTGCAGCAGCGATGCGACGGCGCGCACGGTGTAGGCGCCGCGGCTGAACCCGAACAGGAAGACTTTGTCGCCCTTCTCGTAATTGTTCATCAGGAAGACGTAGGCGTCGCGGATGTTGTTCGCGAGGCCGTAGCCGAAGGCGAAGCCTGCGAGTTTGGTCCACCAGCGCGAGAAGGAGGTCAGTGCGCCTGCGGCCTCCATCGTGCCGAGGCCGGGGTTGTAGTACGTGACCTGAATCTTCGGGTCGTGGACAAGCATCTGGTAGAGCTTGACCACGTTGGTGCGGTCGCCGTCGAATTCGTTCGACGTGCCGTCGCAGCAGATGACGATGTTCTTCGGCATGGCCCCCGCCAGCGAATCGCGTTGAGGGGTAAGGGTGTCATGAGCAGCGGCGATCAGACAAAGACTAGGCGCGCTTCATCAGCAGTTCAGCGATTTGAACGGCGTTCAAGGCTGCGCCTTTCAGCAATTGGTCGCCGGCGACCAGCATCATCAGCGAACGGCCCGTCGGGTCGCTGGGGTCGGGGCGCAGGCGGCCGACGAGGACGTCGTCTTGGCCGGAGGCGTCGCGCGGCATCGGGAAGTAGTTTTTGGCGCGGTCGTCGATGATCTTCACGCCTGGGGCTGTGCTTAGGATTTCGCGGGCGGCTTCGACCGACAGGGCGCGGTCGAATTCGACGGTGAGCGCGATCGTGTGGGCGCGCAGCACCGGCACGCGGACGCAGGTGATGGCGATGCGCAGGTCGGGCGCGTTCATGATCTTGCGCAGTTCGCGCGCGACTTTGATCTCTTCGCCGTTGGCGCCGCTTTCGAGATCGACCTTGTCGTTGTGGCTGAAGACGTTGAACGCGTAGGGGTGAGGAAGGACGCGCGGCTCATAGGGGCGGCCTTCGAGATAGGCTTGCGTCGAGGCGCGCAGTTCTTCCATCGCGGACGCGCCGGCGCCCGAGGCCGCTTGATACGTCGCGGCGATGACGCGGCGGATCTTTGCTTCACGATGCAGCGGCCAGAGCGCGAGCGCGGAGATCACCGCCGTGCAGTTCGGGTTCGCGATGACGCCGTGGTGGTCGAACGCGGCGGCGGCATTGATCTCCGGCACGACGAGCGGCACGTCGTCGTCCATGCGGAAGGCGGACGAGTTGTCGATCACCACCGTGCGGCGCGGCGCGGACTTGGCGAAATCCTTGGAGATCGCGCTGCCGGCGGAGAAGAGGGCGATGTCGACGTCTTCGAGGCTGGTCGCTTCCATCGCGTCGATGCGGACGTCGCGGTTCTGAAACGTCACGTGCTTGCCGGCCGAGCGCGGGGATGCCAGCAGCTTCAGGCGCGAGAGCGGGAAGTTGCGGCGCTCAAGGCAGGCGATCATCTCCGTGCCCACCGCGCCGGTCGCGCCGACGACGGCGACGGACGGCGATGGCGGCAGAGCGCGGATGCGGCCGTTGCGATTCAAGGTTTGGACTTCAGACATCGGTCTCTCTCGTTCTCTATGCCGGAGACGGTGCCGATGTTCTCATGGCCCCGTCCGATCCCGGCGGGGCTTTTGGAAACTTGCGTTCAGCTTTCGCGCGCACGTTCCAAAGCCGCCGCCTCGGGCGTCTTGGTCGTCTTCGTGCGCTTGAACATGGGCATCATGATGGCGCCGACATAACGCGATGCGCGTCGGCGGTCAAGAATGAGCGTGTGGGTGTGATGAACGTTACGCGTCTTAACTTAGTTCGCCGCGCGGCGCGTCATGATCATGCGGTCGGCGCCGGGGAATGTTGGCGCCCAACCTTGCGGGGTTTCGCGCATCGCGGCGGTTGCGATCTTGTCCGGCGCGAGGCGACGATAGGTTTGACGGAAGTGCATCGTCGTACCGTCCGCGCCAGCCCTCTGCCCGCCGATCGGCGTGGCGCCTTCGCTGTAGCTGGCTGAGATCTCGCGGACGAGCGCGCCATCGGATGCGACCGACAGCGTGCCGCGCTCTTGGACGGCCGCGCGCGCGGTGAGGTCGAGCATGAGGAGCATGTCCAGATTCTTGGCGACGCCGTTCCACATTAGCACGCCTTCGAAGTGCGGCTCTTCGCCCTTGGCCGTCAGGAGGCTTGCGGCGTAGCGGATGTAAGAGCGGTTCGGGCCCCAGCTGAAGCGCGCGACCATGGCGGGCGGTCTTTCGGCCACACTGACGTTCCAGTCGCCGATCAAGAACTCGTAGGGCGCATAAGGACCGTTGGCGGCGGTCGCCGGTGCGGCGGCGAAGGCGAAAGCGACTACGAGCGAGGCTAACCATTTGGGCATGGGTTTGACTTCACAGCTTGTTTCATTGCGACGGGTCCGTGCTTCTACCAAAGCTTGCCGGTGGGGAACGCGGAATTCCCGCGAGCGATGTCTGGAAGCGGACATCGCACCCGACTTGTCCGGAAGGCGTGAAAATGGCCGTCGTCGTAGAGGTGCAAGGCGCAGATCGGCGCAGCGTGCGAACGCGCGAAGCACTGCTGCACGTGTTCTTGGATCTGCTGTTCGAGCGGGGCTATGAGGCTTTGTCGGTTCGAGACATTGCGGCACGGGCGAATGTGGGGCGATCGACCTTCTACGAGCACTTTGCCGGCAAGGACGCGCTGTTGCGGTTCAGTCTGCGGCGGCCGTTCTCAGTGCTGGCGGAGATCATCGGCGAAGACCCTGTGAACGACAGGACGATCCGGTTGCTGCGCCATTTCCGGGAACGGCGCAAGCTCGGGCCGGTGTTGTTTTCCTACCCGCTGCGCCCGTTGCTGACGCGGGCGCTTGTGGACTTGATCGACGAGCGCCTTTGCGTTTCGTTTGTCGCCGCGCGCGCGACGGTGGCGCAGCGCTTGATTGCAATACAGTTGGCCGAAGCGCAGATCGCGCTTGTCGATCAATGGATCAACGGAAGGATCGCCTGCCGGATCGAGTCGATGGCGGAGGCGTTGCACGCCAGCACAAACGCGATCGTGCGCGCCCACGGCGTCGCGCGACGGCCGGCTGAAGCCTAGTCGGCTTCGTCGGGATCCGCCGGCGCGGGAAGGGCGATGAGCGGCGGTGTTGGTGCGGGTGGCTTGGGGCGGGCGGATTTGGTGCGGGAGAAGGCGCGGAACGTGACCGCCGCGATGAGGCCGTACACCGCGGCGACCGGCGTCATGGTGCGGGCGAACAGGTAGTTCGGCGCCGGCTGGCCGTATTGTTGGGCGGCGATGATCGCGAAGCCGGCGGCGGCGCCGAGGATCAGGCCGGTGAAGGCGTAGTTGAGGAACGAGGTCGTCTCGAGGCGTTCGAGGATCAACGCCGTCGGCACGCCGATGATCAATGTCGGCAATCCGGCGATGGCGCCGATCATGAGCGCGTAGATCGACAGCTCGGGCACGGCGCGGACGATGTTGAACAAGCCCTCCCAACTGGCCACCGCGTCGGCGTCGTGGATCGCTTGCGAGACGACCGCCGCGGCCATGACGATCGCCATGAACACGAACGGGCTTGCCACCAGCGTCTTGGCCCAGACGCGCGCCCAGGTCTTGACGGACATCTCCATTACGCGAGATCCCGCGAGGTTGCTTGGCCTCGACTATTGCACACCGGCCGCGCGGCGGCGACCGTGCGGCTTGCGCGGTTAAGCCCGGCGCGTCATGGTTTTGCGCCATGGATGCAGGGCTGATCACGCGGAGTTTTGAGCTTGTGGCTGAGCGGGGCGACCCGACGCCCCTGGTCTATGCGCGCTTGTTCGCGGCCCATCCCGATATGGAGCGGCTCTTCGTGCGCGACACCAACGGGCTTGTGCGCGGGAACATGCTGGCCGAGGCGATCAGCGGCATTCTGGATTTCATCGACCGCGATACCTATGGCGGCAATCTGATGCGCATCGAGATCGTGAACCACGAGAATCTGGGCGTGCCGCGCGAGGTGTTCCCCGTCTTTTTCACCGCGATGCGCGACACGTTCGCCGAGATGCTGGGACGCGACTGGGACGGCGAAACGGACGCGGCGTGGCGCGCGTTGCTGGCGCGGATCGACGGGGCGTTGTCGGCCAGCTGACGCGTCAGCGGCAGGGGAGCGCGGCGAGAGCGTATTTCTCAAGAAGGTCGAACGTCTGTTGGTGCATGCCGCGCGTGTTGTACGCCGTGCGGGTGACGACGATCGCGGCGTTCCTGGAGGGGATTGAGACGACGTTGTTGCCGCCGTTGCCGGCCATGAACCACACCTCGAGCGGGCCGCAGACGGTCGCGTACGGCCGGTGCCAGTATTGATAGCCGTAGCTCATGGCTTCGAACGCCGGGCGATGAATGGTCAGTGCAGCGGCGGTCCAATCGCGCGGCACGATCTGTTTGCCGCGCCATCGTCCGCCATCGGTTACCATCCATCCGAGTTTCGCCAGATCGCGCGCGGTCAGCTCCAAGCCGCCGCCGGTCATCACTTCGCCGGTGGGTGAGCGGTCCCAATTGCGCGGGCCGACGCCGAGCGGATCAAGCAGACGGGATTCGATGAACTTGTCGACCGGTTCGCCGGCCGCGCGCTGGATGATCTGACCGAGCAAAAACGTGCCCACGGTGCAATAGGCCCAGGGGCCGCGGCCCGAAGCGTCGCGCCGCCAGCCGGGCTTGGTGGGCAAGTCGACGGCGAAGCGCGTCCAGACTTGCTGCGGATACATGTTCTCCTCGTTGCCGGGGGTGTCGTTGTTGTCGTCGCAGTCCAACGCCGACGACATCGTCAGCAGGTCGGCGATCGTGATCTGCCGTTTCAGCGGGCCATCGTTTGCGAACGGCGCCATGTCCTTCAGATAGGCGAACGCGGGTGCGTCGACGGAGGGGATCTTCTTCTCGGCGATCGCTATGCCCATGGCGAGCGCGGTGAGGGACTTTGTCGCCGAGCGGGTGTCGTTCGGTTTGCCGGGTCCGCCGCCGCCGGCATAGAGCTCGTAAGCGAGTTCTCCGTTCAGGACGATCACCACGCTTGTCGTCTTGGGATATGTGCCGGCGGCAATGGCGCGTTCCATGTCGTCGAGTTTTGTCCGGTCGAGGCGAGCGGCGGCCGCCGGCGACGGATGCCAATCGTTGCCGGCGGCGATCGCTGCCGGGGCAGCAGCAGCCAACATCGCGGCTAGGACAAGTGCTCTCATGACAGACGACTCCACGCGTTACGAGCGGTCGAACTACACGGGGCGGCGGGCGGCGTCTTGAACGGGTGAAACATCACGGCTCAGCCCAGCGCGGCGCGGAACCTTGCCGGTGTAAGGCCGACGGCGCGGACGAAGTCGCGCGTGAAGTGGCTTTGGTCCGCGTAACCTGCGGCGTGGGCCACCTGGGTCAGCGATGTGCGTGAGCGCAGCACGAGGTCGGTCGCGTATTCCAGACGGCGTTTGCGCGCGTAGTCGCCGGGCGAGAGCCCGAGATGCAAGCGGAATGTTCGCGCGAGATGGACCGGGTGGACGCCGACGGCGCGCGCCACCGCCGCGACGGTCGGCGGTTCGGCATTGTCCGCGATCATGGCGCATGCGGTCTTAAGCCAGCGCGGCGGGGTCTTGTCCGTCGCGGGCCGGCGGTGCGCGACGGCGGCCAGCAATTCGAGCGACATGGACTCCAACATCGCCGGCGCGTCCGGATTGTCGCGCGCCACGCGCCGGACCGCGGCGGCTGCGACGGCGAGCGCGCGCGGGTGAGCCAGACGGTGACATCGGCCGGCAAAGTTCAGACCCTGGTCGAGCTGGCTCAGATGCTCGGCTTTGATCGACAGGCCGAAAAAGCGGCCGTGTTCGCTGAGAAAGCGGTCGTTGTGGGTGGTGCCCGGTGGATTGTAGATCAACGTCGCGGCGCCGGCGACGTCGGGCACGCCGTGCGCAGTCGAGGTGTAAGTTCCCTCCAGCACGAAGACGAAATGCGCCTCGGTGTGGAGGTGGCGCTCAACATGCGGCCGGGCCGACAGGAGCGCGAGCGAAAACGGACCCGCCGCGCGGCGCGTCTCCAGCGCGCCGTAGTACTGGCCGTGGCCAAGTTTAACTGCAGGGTCCATGTGCAATGCTACACCGTCAAAACGAAAGAGGCGCGGGGGCTCTCGCCGCCGCGCCTCTTCTTGAGCGGATGTCCTTTGGTCCTAGTCGCCGTCGTAGCAGCAGTCGCCGCGATAGCCGCCGAAGGTGCAGTCGGTTTTCTTGCAGCGGTCGTCGTAGCCGTATCCGCCGTGTTTGCCGTGGCCGTCTTTGCCCTTGTGATGGCGCCACGGCTTTTTGTTGAGCGCGATGGCGAGTTCGTTGAACTTCGATTGGCTGCCGACCCAGGCGTCGCGGCTCTCACCGCAGGCCGACTCGCGATACTGATTGTTTTCCATGCAGAGGTTGTACGAGTTGCAGTTCTGCGTGACGAAGCGATAGCTCGCTTCGACCTCGGCGCGATACTGCATCAGCTTTTCCCTCATGATGGTCCAGCGGTGCTCGGACTGGACGCCGCCCGCTTCGGGGTAGTCGGCGTCGATATCGCGGATCAGCACGTCGCGTTCCTCGGCGAGGCCCGCTATTTCGCAGGCTTGCTTGGCCACGGCGACCGGGCTTGCGACCCCTTCGCCGTAAGGGCTGTGCTTGCAGCCGGCGAGGGCGAGCAAGCCCACCACCGCGCCCAGGCTCAAAGTCGTTGACATCCAGCTCATCAGTTCATTCTCCCCGCATACTCGCTCAACTTGCTTTGCTGGGCGGTGGTGGTGGTGGTGGCGGCGGCGGTTCAGATTCCTGTCGCTGCCGCGGCTCGTAGCGTCGTTCGCATGTTTTCCCGACCTCGGTCAGATCCAATTTCGCTTTGGCGAAGGTGGGATTGTTCAGCAGTTCTTGCTCGATCGCGATCCAGCGCGCCTCGGGCGATTTGTGGCCGTATTTGCGCCAAGCGGCGATGGCGTCGCCGTTGCCTTGGCTGGCCGCCTCGCGCAGGTATTGGTCGGCCTGCTCCACGTTCCGCGGGATATCGCAGAGGCGGTAGGACTTCAGCACGATGCCGGTGCCGTAGATGACGGCCAGGTGATACGTCGCCTTGTCATAGCGCCGGCCCGACGACGTGCGCAGCCATTCCAGCGCGAGGTCGACGTTCAGGCGCACGCCCAGGCCGGTCGCGTACATGATGCCCAGGATGTTCTGCGACGAGGGATCGCGCGCGATCTGTGCGGCGTTGCAGACCACGAAAACCGTTTGCCGCGGCGTCAGCGTGTCGGTTTCGTCGAACGCCATCTCGCGTTGGAACTTGCGGATCGCGGCGCGCGTCAGCGGCCCCAGCGAGCCGTTGGTCGGACCGTCATAGTGGCCCAGCGCATAGAGCGCCTGCTGGATCGCGCGCATGTCGACCAAGTCGCCCTGCAGCTGGGCATACTCGTTAGACATTCTCTTCAAGTTGGGGTCGCGCGGGTAGCAGGTGAGCGTGTAACTCTGCAGGCGCTTTTGCGCGATGATCGACGCCTGCGCGCCGTAGCGGCGGCCCTTGTCGATCGCGCGTTGCCAGAGATAGCGGGCGCGGCGGATATCGTCGCCGCTTAGCGCCGCGTCGCCGCGGGCCAGGTACCAGCGGGCTTCGGCGGCGCTGCGTTCTTCGTCGGACATTCTTTCGCCGCGACGCGATCTGGAGAAGTCGGGCGGCGTGTCGGACGTGTCCGTCGACGACGGCGCCGTCGACGGGTCGGTGTAGTCGTCACCGTCACCGCCGCCGCCGCCACCACTGCCGTAGTCGTCATCGTCATCGTAGTTCGGGTCGGACGTGGGCGGGTCGACAAGCTGGACCGTGCAGGCCTGCGGTTCGCCGGCGAGATAGTTGGCGGCTTCGGCCTGCATCGCGGCCTTCTGCTCGTCGGTGTAGCCCTCGTAGCCCGCGACCGCGATCAGCCAATCGTTCGCGCGCGTCGCGCCGGCGGTGTCGCAGTAGCTGGCGACGGCGAAGTTCACATAAGCGGCGCGCTTGTCCGGCGCCACGAAATCGTTCGGCGCGCAGAAGGGCACCATGAGGCGGTTCTTGTCGGCGATCTCGTAGGCTTCGGTGCCGAGCTGGGTAATGCCCAAGCGGATGAAGCCCAAGCGGCCGTCCTTGCGGCTACGCTCGACGAATTGCTGACGGGCGACGCCGAGTTCGACTTGGCTGAGCCCGATCAGGCTGCGCTGATAGCGCGCGTCTTGCGCGCCGTCGGCGGCGCGGATGCTGACATAAACGTAGTAGGCGATGCGTTCGCGCGCCGAATTGCCCGCGGCCTGCACGGGGTTCGACATGTTCGGAATGCCGATCTGCGGCGTGAATGACGGCGAGAACGGCGCCGAAGGCATGATTGCCGGCTCGTAACCGGACGGCGACGACCCCGTCGGTGGGCCATAGCCCGCCATGCTTCCGGGATAGCACCATGGCGGTTGCGGCCCTTGGGCGTAGTTGTCGTCCGGTGCAGGATCGCCGAAGCGGGTGTAGATGCCGAGCGCGATGACGCCGAGCAGGGTCAAGATGATCGCCGGATATGCAAGATAGAGAACGATGAAAAGCCGGAACCGCTTCCGGGCTTCTGCATCGGCTTCGTCATCGATCTCGCGACGCATATTCTTATTACCCTGACAGGTGGGGCATGATGCGTTGGCCGTGCTGTCGTTGTGCGCGTGGCGGGTACTCATGATGCCATCCACACGGTGTCTCGTGGCCTCAGCATCCCGATCCCCCAACACGTCACCGCAAGTCCTTCGACAGACGAGCGACAACGAAACCGACCGGTCCAACAGTCCTCGCGGAATCAATCGATATGCGATTGAAAACGCGCCCGAAGCCGCCCCCCGACGACTTCGACCCGGCCAGTTCACGTATTCTTCTTAGGAGCGAGGCAGGTGGTCAACCATCGCGTGTGCGGGTGACACGCTTCCATCAATGGTAGTTGCCCGGCGGCAACCCAGGCGTAGTCGTCTGGACGCGCCCGTGCACTCAAATCTCGCGATTCCGGTGAAACCCGATGAATCCCGGGGCGTTCGTTCTTCTGCCGATTGTATTGGCGGCATCATCCGCCGGTTGACCCGACATGGTAGCGCCATGATTGGCTGCACTCTAGGGTCACGGCTTGGTCGTCTGGAGACTTCGAATGGCAGAGAAATCGGGTGGCGGGTTCGGTTGGTTCATCATCGGCGCCGCGGTGGGTGCGGCTGCGGTCTATTGGGGCCCCGGGCAGTACCAGCAATACGTGCAGAACAAGCCCGCCGGCCAGGTGCGGATGGAAGTTGAGCCGACCTTCGTGCCCGGGCAATGGAAGCGCATGGCGCGCTTCGAAATCGCGTTCAGCGCGCGCAAAGCCAACGGACAAAATTGGGATTGGCCGATGACCGATCCCGAACTGCAGCTGTGCATTCGCGAAGGCAGCGAGCTGCGCAAATGCTATGGCCCGCTCGATCCCGTGCTGGCGGCGTGCAAAGGACAATTCCGCTGCACCACGGCGCCAATCGCGGTGCCGAGCGTGCCGTTCACGGTCGAGCTCAACGAATGGGACGACTACAACAAGCCCGATCCGATCGGCGTCGTGCCGTGCGATGTCGGACAGACGTGCAAGTTTCCGCTGGGCGTCGTGACCGTGCGCGACGCGGGCAGCGTCTAGCCGCTATGCTCGCCTCTGCGGAGGAATCCCAGAAGAGGTGCTCCACGTATCGGACGCTTCTGCTCGCGTCTTGGGAGCCGGGGTGCTCGCCTTCGTGCTGAAGCTGTTGCGCGTTTAGGCGCGGGCCATAGTAAACCGGGAGCGGGCTTGCGGGCTTGCGGGCGTTGCGCTCGACTGTGCTCTCACTGGTTTCGGGGACGGCCTTATGAGGTTGGTTTTTGCGGCGGTCGTCGCCGTCTTGTTCGCGCTGCCTGCGGTTGCGGCCGACGTCGTCGCGATCAAAGCCGGGCGCATGGTCGACGTTACGGCCAAGCGCGTGCTCGCCGATCAAGTGATCCTCATCGAAGACCGGCGGATCACGGCCGTGGGGCGCGACGTGGCGATTCCGTCCGGTGCGCGGGTGATCGACTTGAGCGAGGCGACCGTGCTGCCGGGCCTCATCGACGTGCACACGCATCTGACCTACGACCCGGTGTTGAAGCCGGACGAGATATTGGCGCTGTCCTATCCGCGGCTTGCGATTCTGGCGGCGATGAATGCGCGCGCGACGCTGCTGGCCGGGTTCACGACCGTGCGCGATGCGGGGGCGGAAGGTTATGCCGACGTTGCGGTGCGCGACGGGATCGAACGCGGGGACATTATGGGGCCGCGCGTGTTCGCCGCCGGTCCGTGGATCGGGCAGACGGGCGGGCATTGCGACGACAACAGCCTGGGGCCGCAGTATGAGCATCGGGCTTCGGGTGTGGCCGACGGCATCGACGAGATCCGCCGCATGGTGCGCATGCATGCGAAGTACGGCGTCGACCTGATCAAGTTCTGTGCGTCGGGCGGGATCTTCACCTCGGGCGATTTGCCGGGCGCGCCGGAGTATTCGATCGACGAGGTCAACGTGCTTGTGGAAGAGGCGCATCGGTTGAACCGCACGGTGGCGGCGCATGCGCATGCGGCGGAGGGGATCAAGAACGCCATCCGCGCGGGTGCGGATTCGATCGAGCACGCCAGTCTGGTCGACGACGAAGGCATTCGCCTGGCGCGGCGGGCGGGTACGGTGTTCGTGATGGACATCTACAACACCGATTACACGCAGGCCGAAGGCAAGAAGAACGGGCTCGACGACGAAACGTTGAAGCAGGATCGCGAATACGGCGAGATTCAGCGCGAGCGGTTTCGCCGCGCGGTCGCGGGCGGCGTGGCGATGGCGTTCGGCACGGATGTCGGGCTTTTTCCGCACGGCACGAACGCGAAGCAACTGGCCGTCATGGTGCGCTATGGCATGACGTCGATGGAGGCAATCGTGGCGGCGACCTTGAACGGCGCGAAATTGCTGAAGCGCGAAAAGGATTTCGGCGCGATCGAGGCGGGGCGCTTTGCCGACATCATTGCGGTGAGGGGCGACCCCATCGCCGACGTTGCGGTGCTGGAGCGGGTCTCGTTCGTGATGAAAGAGGGCCGCGTCTATCGCGGTTCGCCCGCGCAATGCGACGCGGCGCCGGCGCGTTGGGCGTGCGAGGCGGCCGACTGACGAATCTATTGCGAGACGGCGCGTCGGGCCGCTCTTGAATGTCTTAACAAATCGTTAAAGCGCGCAACGCGGCAACAGTCCGCGTGCGGATCGTATGCAACGTGACGGGTTCAAATTGCCCTCGCGTGCGGGGGCGCGCACGTTCGGCTCATGACGGGGGATTCGCGGAGCAAATGGGACGTGCTCGGCCGGATGCGTGCGCTTTGCAGCGCCGCGCCGTTGCTCGCGTTTGCGCTTGGCGGGTGTGCGTTCAGTTTTGAGGACGGCGACGGGCGGCGGCAGGTGGTCGGGTTGTTCTCCGTCGCGGGCGACGGGCCCGAGGCGGCGGCGTCCATCGGCGACGTGCATCGCTTTCAGTTTTACGGCGTGTGGGTGGACGATGCGTTTCGCGGAACCGCCGTTGCGGTCGGCGAGGTTGAGCTGACCGTCGCCGATTTGCGCAATCAGTGGAGTGGTGCGGCGAGCGGGCTGCGCGACGATGCGCCGGGCGACGATTGTGGAGCCGGCGCATTCGGCTTTCGCTGGTGCTCTTTGCCGGCCGTGGATCGCGGGCGCGCGGGCGAGCTGTTCGACATTGCCGTTGCGGGCGTTTCCGTCGGGGTTGGCGCGCGCGACCGGCATTTCGGCGTCGGGTATCACCGGCAGACGCTGCTTGAAGTGACGAATGAGAATGCGTTGGTGGCTTGGCCTCACTTGCCTTCGGCAGTGGCGGTCGAGCCGGCGCAGGCGAGCGTGCAGGATCTCCTGCGCGGCTCAATTAACGGATGAGAGCGACAAGTCATGCGTAATAAGATCGTCGTTGTGTTGCTGAGCGCGGGTGTTCTGGCGGGTTGCGCGGATCCGAACGCCATCTTCGTCGAGACGGCGGGCGGCATTTCGATCGGCGCGGAGCCCAAGGATGCGCGCGTGCAGGTCGGCTATAAGCGGCGCGAGCGTTATGTGGCGCCCACCTATACCGATACGGGCGCGGTGCCGCCGGTGATCGCGGGCTTTGTCGCGGGCGGCAGCGTGTTTGCGCCGGAGGTGAACCAGACGCTGGCCACCGGGTCGGCGGCGATGCTGCTTGCGGGCAAGAAGAATTTGAACCTGAAGGAGCTGCAGGATCAGATTTGCAGCAGCGAGGTTGAGCCGCAGCGCAGCGAGTGCATCAACGCCATCGCCTCGCAATGGACGCGCGTGCGCGACAAGGCGATGTGCGAGGCCAATCTGGGTTGCTCGGGCGAGCGGCGGCTGGCGGTTGTGGGGACACAGACGGATTGGGGTTTGCGCGTCGAGTCGGGCGTCAGCACGCAGAACTGGCCGCAGCTGCATTTCGGCTATCAGCGGCGTGAGATGACGTATTTCCCGGTACAGAGCGGGACGAATCCGGACGATCCGAAGGCGGGGGATCATTTCCCCTCGGCGCTGGCGATGGTGTCGACGGGCTACAACGTGCCGACGACGCGGATGGCCGAGAACGGGGGCGCGCCGGATGTCGGCTTCGGCACGGCGCAGATGATCGCGACGGGTGCTGCTGCCGACTATCTCGCGGAGCGGGCTGAGATCGGTTCTGCCGTGCGCGGGCAGATGCAGGCGGCGGCGAATTTGAGCGAGGCGCGGTTGCGCGGCGCCGCGTCGCAAGCCACGTCGGTGGCGGCGGCGCAGCAGGCGGTCGCTTCCGTTCAGGAGAAGCAGGCGGCGGATTCACGCACGGCCGCCGCCAACGCCACCGTCGAAGCCGCAACGGCTGCGCAGAACGCGGAGCGGGCGCGGTTGGCGCTGGCCGTGTCGCAGGTCGAGATGGAAGTCGGCGCGCTGATGCGCACGCTGGCGTTGGGCGATGCGAGCGACGCGGTGAAGATCCGCGATCGTTCGCCGGGCGCCGTTGAGATGGTCAACACGCAGGTGATGGCGCTGAACTCCGCCGACACCATCGACGCGCACGCGACGGTCGGACAATTGCGCCAGCGGCTGAAGAACGACGCCGCGCTGCGCAGCGCGCTGCTTTCGAGCGCGGGGGTGGATATCTCGGGTTAGGCCGTTCCGTCGCGCAACGCGGGATCGGCCGGCGGTTCGTCGGTCCGTGCGGCGCGGCCGAACTCTTCGCCGTAGCCGGTGTACGCGAGCCATGCACCGAGCAGGGCCGTGATCAAGCCACCCAGCATCACGACGGTGGGGGCGGTGCCCAACAGGTCACGCGCGACGGCGATCGCTTGCGTCGGGATGAAGATCAGGATCAGGCCGCGTACGACCGAAATCACGCCGATCACGGTGATGGCGATGTCGCTCCAGGTGTTCCAGAGGCGATGGAAGGCCAGCACAACGAGGCCGAGCAGCAAGGCGAGAAAGCCCCACGTCAACGGCGTCACGGCATCGGCGGCGAATGCATCGACGACGCCGACGAAGGTGCTCGGCCGGATGACGACGGCCAGGCCCATGGCCAGCAATAGCGGGCCGATGATCCGGGCCAGGATCAGTGTCGATTGCGCAGGCGTTTGCATGGTCGTCCTCGGAGCGTTCGGGAGCTGGGCAGCTCTAGAACGCATCTCGGGCGTATTGGATGCCGCGCCGGGTGGTTCCCCGGCGCGACGGCGGGTGTTCCGGCGGCCTTACGCCGCGCGCTTGGCGGCCACGTCGCGGGCGTTGGTGATCCACGACTTCACCTTTTCGCGGCTGGGCGGCGGGGCGTCGCGCAGGGTGCGCAGGCCGTCGGCGCTTTCGCAGTATTCCTCGATCATGTTGACCAGCATGTCGGGCTCGGCGCTGGCGAGGTCGTCGGCTTCGCGGATGCCGACGGCGACC
>JAEUMM010000055.1 GCA_016792645.1 Alphaproteobacteria bacterium
TGCGATCGCCGTGTTGCTTGCGACCGGCATGAGCGCTTTCCTGGCGGTGTTTTGGTCGATCGCCATCGCCTTCGGTTTGAGTTTGCTCAAGCCCGAGACGAGGCTCTGTCTGTTGCCGGGCGCTGTCGCCGGGGCGGTTATCACGGTGCTTGCCCTGTTGTTCGGCGCGCGTGCCTCGGAGGCCGTTTTTCTGGGCATGGCAGGTGCGACGGTGTTTTCGGTCTGCATGCATCTGGGAGCGCTGCGCGAGAAAACGGCTTGCGACCCGGCTTCGCTGCGCATGGTCGATGCCTTGATCGACGGGGCGCGCAACGTGATAGGTGTCGCCGCCACGTGCGCGTGCGCCGGGATCATCGTTTCGGTGATCACGTTGACGGGGCTTGGGCTCAACATCTCGGGCCTTATCGTCGAGTTCGGCGGCGGCAGCTTGTTTCTGACGATTCTGTTCGCGGCGCTGGCGATGTGGCTGCTCGGTACAGCGTTGCCGGTGACGGCGTCCTACATTGTCGCCGCCGTGATGCTGGTCCCGGCCTTGACCGACGTCGGTGTGCCGGAGGCGGCGGCGCATATGTTCCTCTTCTATTACGCGGTGCTGGCCGATGTTTCGCCGCCGACAGCGCTGGCGCCGTTTGCGGCCGCGGCCGTAACGCGGGGCGAGCCGTTCTCGACGATGATGCAGGCATGGAAATACTGCCTGCCCGCGTTTCTCGTGCCGTTTATGTTTTGCTTGTCGCCCGAGGGCGTGGCCTTGCTGTTCCAAGGCAGCGCGGTGCAGATCGCGTGGACGTTCGGGACCGCTTGCATCGCGGTGACGGCGCTGGCGGCGGCGTTCGGCGGCTGGATCGTTCGCGAAGCGAATTTGAGCGAGCGCGTCGTCGCCGCGGCGGCAGGTCTTGCGTTGTTCTATGCGGATGCGTGGGCGGACGTGGCGGGGCTCTTGCTTGCCGCCGCGGCGGTCGGCGCGCACATTGTGCGGATCAAGGGCTGGATGCCCGCCGCGCGGGAACGGAACGACAGTGACGGCGAAGACGACTAAGGTTTCGACGATCGAACTCAACGTGCGAGAGATCGCGCAGCTGTTCGAGACGTTCGACCCCTATCCGTTTCTGCAGCGCGACCTGGACAAGGACGCCGAAGAGTTCATCGTCGGCTGGGCGCGCGAGTTGCCGCGCGATCATGAACTGAAGATCGTGGTGCATGTGCCAAGGAGCGAGGCGGAGACGTCGTCGGGCCGCGAACTTGCGCGCAGCATGGCAGCCTATTTTGCGCATCGGGCGGATGCCGTGCGGCGCGATCTGCGCGAGTTGTTCCGGATCGGGCGGATGTCGTTTGCCATCGGCGTCGGCGTGTTGATCGGGTGCGTGATTGCGGCTCAGTATGTGAGCGCGATCCTGGGTGACGGACCGTTCGCGCGCGTGATGGAGGAAAGCCTCATCATTTTGGGCTGGGTCGCGAACTGGCGGCCGCTGGAGATTTTTCTGTACGAATGGTGGCCGATCGCGCGGCGGCGCAATCTCTACGGCCGCTTGGCGGCCGCGGAGATCACGCTCAATCCGCTTTAGCGGGCTGAAGCGCCGGGCGCAATTCGTCCAGGTCTTCGACGCTGCGCAGGTAGCGCGGGGCCTTGCGCGCCTTGGTCTTTTGTTCGAAGGCGTAGGCGAGGCCGATGAGCTTGGCCTCGGACCATGCTTCGGCCATGAACGAGAGGCCAACGGGAAGGCCGTGCGTCTCGCCCATGGGCACTGTGATGTGCGGATATCCCGCGACTGCGGGCAGCGTGGATGCGGCGCCCAAGAAGTGGTCGCCGGTCACCACGTCGATGGTCCAGGCTGGGCCGCCGGTCGGCGCGACGAGCGCGTCGAGCTTGTGCTGCTTCAGCAATCGGTCGATTCCTTGCGGGCCGGCGAGGCGTTTCGCCATCGCCGCGGCTTTGCGATACGTGGGATCCATGAGGCCCTTTGTCTGCTCTGCCTGCTCGAAAAGGTCTTGGCCGAACAGCGCAAGTTCCGCGGGCGTCGCGGCGTTGAAGGCAATGACGTCTTTCAAGGTGCGCACCGTCACCGACGACGGCGTCGTCGCAAGATAGGCATTCAAGTCGGCTTTGAGTTCGGTGAGCAGGACGATGAGTTCGGCCTCGCCGATCTTGTCGAGCGACGGGAACTTGTCGATCTCGATCAGTTCGGCGCCTGCGGCCTTCATGTCGTCGAGCGCCCTGGCGAACACGCGGTCCGTCAAGGTGTGATAGCCCTTGAGAAACTTCAGAACGCCGATGCGCTTTCCCTTTAGCGCGCCCGGATCGAGCGCCGCCGTGTAGTCGGACTTGCGCGCGTCGGCGTCCTTGGTGGCGCTGTCGGCCGGATCGGCGCCGGCCATGATGGTCAGCAGCGCGGCCGCATCCGCCACACTGCGCGTCATCGGGCCGGCTGTGTCCTGCGTATGGCTGATCGGCACGACATGCGTGCGCGAGACGAGACCGACGGTCGGCTTGATCCCCACCAGTCCATTGATCGAAGCGGGACATGTGATGGATCCATCGGTTTCGGTGCCTATGGTTCCGGCGGCGAGGCTGGCTGCCGCAGCAGCGCCCGAGCCCGTGCTTGAGCCGCAGGCATTGCGATCGCGCGCGTAAGGATTGCGTGTCAGGCCGCCCACGGCGCTCCAACCGCTGATCGATTGCGACGAGCGAATGTTTGCCCACTCCGAGAGGTTCGTCTTGCCAAGAATGATCGCGCCCGCTGCGCGCAGGCGGGCAACGAACGGCGCATCGCGGTTTGTCACGTTCTTGGCCAGCGCAAGCGAGCCGGCGGTTGTCGGCATCGGATCGGCGCTGTCGATATTGTCCTTCAGCAGGATCGGGATGCCGTGCAGCGGTCCGCGCAGCTTGCCGGCCTTGCGCTCTGCGTCGAGCGCGCGCGCGTCGTCGCCAGCTCTTGGGTTGAGCGCCAACACGCTGCGCAATGTGGGCCCCGCGCGGTCGATCTCTTCGATGCGGCTAATGTAGGCGGCGACCAATTCTTCCGATGTGGTGGCGCCACGCTCGAGGTCGGCCCGAAGCTCGGCGATGGATTTCTCTTCGACGACGTAAGGGGCGGCGGAAGCCATGCCGCTTGACGACAAGACTGCGACCAAGAGCAGGGCCGCAACACGACCCGCCGTGGAAAATGTCATGACTGCCCCCAGAAGCGCTTTGACGATCCTAGCACTCTCGAGGGTTTTGGTGCCGGCGGGTGCGGCTTTCACGCTCGGTGACCGTAAATACACGCGTCAGTGGGGTGTGCCGCGGTTTCCCCTAGTGTCACCTAAACTCAACTCATGGCTGCAACATCTTCGCTAACGAGAGAATGAGTATTGACAGATTTGGCCGCCCCTGGCCAATCTTTGGGCACGTGCCGCAGAGCGCGAGGGCCGGTTCCGGCTCATTGGGGGGTAAAATGAAGCGTTACGCATGGTTGCTGAGCACGTCTGTCTTGGCTTTGGGGATGTGCGGTGTGGCCGCCGCTCAGGACACGCCGCCGCCGGCCGAAGGCAAACCGGCTGAAGGGGCGCCGGCGGCCGACAAGCAGGTTGAAAAAGTGGTGGTGACGGCCGAGCGGCGCCGCACATCGCTCCAGCGAACGCCGATCTCCGCCACGGTCATCACCGGCGAGGATCTCGAGAACAAGGGCATCACGAACGTCGATCAGCTGCAGTTCGTTTCACCCTCGGCGGCGGTGAACAATTTCGGTCAGGGCATCGACTTCAACATCCGCGGCATCGGCAAGGCCGAGCACAACACGCAGACGACGACGGGTGTGATCACCTATCGCGACGGCGTCGCGACGTTCCCCGGCTACTTCACGGCTGAGCCCTACTACGACATCGCGCGCGTCGAAATCCTGCGCGGTCCCCAAGGCACTTTCGTCGGTCAGAACGCGACCGGCGGCGCCGTCTTCGTCACCACGAACAATCCCGTCATCGACGGCGACTATCACGGCTACATCGCCGGTCAGATCGGCAACTATTCGGACTTCGGCGCGCAGGGCGCGATGAACATTCCGGTTAACGACGAGTTTGCCATGCGCGTCGCCTTCAACGGGGAAACGCGCGACAGCTTCTACGACATCACCGGTCCATATACGGGCGACGACGGCCTGAAGATGTTGAGCGGCCGCGTGAGCCTTTTGTGGCAGCCGACGGCGCAGCTTTCGGTGTTGCTCAAGCACGACTACCACCATCTCGATTTCGGCGGCTATCCCTCCGACCCGGTGCTTCGGCCCAACGATCCCTTCGAGATCACGTCGAACGCCGAACACTATGCGCGCGACCGGTTCACGCGCACCTCGTTGAAGATCGACTATGCGTTGGACAGCGGCGTGACGATCCGCTCCATCACCGGCTACCAGGAGGGCAATAGCGCCTACAAGACCGATCTCGACGGCACCAGCGTCGGCATCAACCTGTTCCGCGACTCCGTCGATGAGATTATCTGGTCGCAGGAGGTGAACGTCATTTCGGCCGACGATGCGAGCATTCGTTGGATTTTAGGTGCGTTCTTCCAGACCGACGAACACCAATTCAACGAATTCTACGTCGGCACGCCGCCGGGAAATCCCTTTGGGGAATACACGCTCGGCGGCATCAATCCGAAGCAATCCGAAGCGGTCTTCGGACAGCTCGGCTTCAATCTGCTCGAAAGCCTGGAACTGCAACTCGGCGCGCGTTATTCGAACGCGACCACCAAGAACGAAGGTTGGATAAATCAATTCACCCTTCCCCTCGTCATGAAGGAGTCGGCGGAGTCGGAAGCCACCACCGGGAAAGTCTCGTTGAACTGGACCGTCGACGATCACAACTTCGTCTACGGATTCGTCGCGACCGGCTTCAAACCGGGCGGCCTGAACGTGGACGTCGGTTTCGGCTTTGCGCATCCGCCGTTCGACGCTGAGAAAGTGACGAGCTACGAACTCGGCTGGAAGGCCGGCTTCCTCGATGGACAGGTGCGCACGCAGTTCAGCACCTTCTACAACGAGTACGAAAACTTCCAGGTCATCGTCGCGTATCCGACGTTCCCGACCTTTGGCATGGAGTTCAACGTTCCGGGCACAACCAGGAACTACGGCGTTGAGTTGCAGGCCGAAGCGGTGTTCGGCGCTTTCTCGGCCGACATGGGGCTGGGATGGATGCACAGCGAGCTCGGTCAGTTCTACGCGATCGACCCGCGGCCCCCGATTCCCTTTGTAGCCTGCAATCTGGCGACCGGCCCTGCGGGGGGCGGCTGTCAGGATCTCGAAGGTCAGGATCAAACCTACGCGCCGGAATTCACCTTCAACATCGGCGCGCAATACATCTTTGACCTGGGCGACGGCTACGCGCTCACGCCGCGCCTCAACTACGGCCATGTCGGTCCGCAATGGGCGACGCTGTTCGAAAACCCGGCGCGTGGCGACCGCATCGAAGACCGCAACATCTTCAATGCGCAACTCGCCTTCACGACCGGCGAATGGACCGCGACGCTCTACGGCACCAACATCACCGACCAGCACTATGTCGGCGCCATCAACACCGGCATGCGCTTCGCCGGTCCGCCGCGGCAATTCGGCATCCGCGTCTTGAAAGTGTTCTGACCCCGCAAACTGCTCGGCCGCCGTCCTGTCCCACCTCGGGCGGCGGCCGAATTTTTCGGAACGGAGAAAATGCAACCCTACGCCCTGACGATCGACAAATTCCTCGACCACGCAGCGAAATGGTCGGGCGAACGCGAGGTCGTCACGGGGGACGCGGGCGAGGCCATCGGGCGCATCGGGTACGCCGCGTTGAGAGAACGCAGCAACCGTCTCTCCGGCGCGCTGCTTTCCCTGGGTCTCAAAGCCGGCGATCACGTTGCGACGCTGGCCTGGAACACGCAGCATCATCTTGAGATGCATTTTGCGCTGATGGGGGCGGGGCTCGTTTGCCACACGCTCAACCCGCGTCTCACCGTCGCCAACCTCGCCATGATGATCAACGATGCCGAGGATCGCGCGCTCGCCGTTTCTTCGAATCTCGTACCGCTGCTCATCGAGCTGGCGCCGCATTGTCCGACGCTGGAGCACGTCATCGTGATGGACGACGTGCACGGCGAGTTCAGTCTGCGCAGCGCGCGCGTCTGGATGCATGACGCGTTGCTGGAGTCGCGCGGCGCGCCGGCGCGCTGGGGCGATTTTGACGAGAATACGGTCGCGGGCCTTTGCTTCACGTCGGGCACGACGGGTAAGCCGAAGGGCGTGCTCTACACGCACCGCTCGAACTACCTGCACACGTTGCGCTCACTGCAAGGCGACGCGACGGCGTTGACGGGCAGCGACGTCGTGCTTGTCGCCGTACCCATGTTCCACGCCAACGGGTGGGGGATGCCGCTCGCGGCGCCGACGGTGGGCGCGAAGATGGTTCTGCCGGGCCGTCACCTCGACGGCGCGAGCTTGGCAAGATTGATGCGCGATGAAGCCGTCACCTTCGCCGTCGGTGTCCAGACCGTTTGGCTCGGCGTGCTCGATCATCTCGACGCGACCGGCGGCGAGTTGCCGGCGCTGAAGCGCGTGCTTATCGGCGGCTCGAAATGCCCCGAAGCGTTGATCCGCCGGATGGAAGAACGGCTGGGCGCGCGGGTGCAGACAAGTTGGGGTATGACGGAGTTGTCGCCCATGGGCACGATCGCGCCGCCCGACGAAAGTTCGACCGGCGCGTCGGGCCGGCCGCCGATGGGCCTCGACCTGAAGCTCACCGATGCCGACGGCGTTACGTTGCCCAGCCAGCGCGGCACGGTCGGCCACCTCAAAGTGAAAGGTGCCAGCGTCGTCGCCCGCTACTTCAAAGCCGAGACCGATGCGCTGGATGCGGACGGTTATTTCAACACCGGAGATCTCGCGACCATCGACGAGGACGGCAATCTCACGATCTGCGGGCGATCGAAGGATCTGATCAAATCCGGGGGCGAATGGATCAACCCGGCCGAGATCGAAGATATCGTCGGGCGTAATCCGGCGGTGGGCCTCGTGGCCGTGATCGGGCGGCAAGACGAAAAGTGGGGCGAGCGCCCGGTGCTGATCATGGAGCCGCGCCGGGGGCAATTGCCGGATGTGGAGGCATTGCTCGGCTCTTTGCGCGGCAAAGTGGCGGACTGGTGGATTCCTGATCAAGTGCTATGGGTCGAGGCCATGCCGCTGGCCGCGACGGGCAAGATTGACAAAAACCGGCTGCGCGCCGACTACGCAAGCGGATCGATCGTCGTTCACGGAGGCAATTAGGGGGTGGATTTGACTCAGACGACCTCCCCGGAACAAAAAGAGGGGATGTCAGAAACTGCAACCGTCAAGCGTCCTCGCCGCACCAAGGCCGAGCAGCGTGCCGCAAGCGTGGAGCAAATCCTCGATGCGGCTGAATATCTGTTCTCGAAGCGCGGCCTCTACGGCGTGACCCTGCGCGACGTCGCGGAGCGCGTCGGCATCCACACGACGCTGCTTCACTACTACTTCAAGGACAAGACCAACCTGTTCGAAGAGGTCTTCGCACGCCGTGCGCCGATCACCAGTGGTCGTCGCATGATCGCCTTGGACGAGTACGAGGCCTCCTGCGGCGGCAAACCGACCGTCGAGGGCGCGCTGCACGCGTTCCTGGACACCGACCTTGACCTCTACTACCACGGCGGCGAAGGCTGGATGAATTACGCCGCCTTCGGCGCCCGCGTCAGCAATACGACGGAAGGCGCAAGGTTGATGGACATCCACTTCGACCCCGTCGTCCTAAAGCTCGTCAGCATCTTGAAGCGTGCGCTCCCGGACTATTCCGACGAGGATATTTTCTGGGGCTACCACTTCGTGACCGGCGCGTTGATGAACACGCTGGCCAACACGAGCCGCATCGATCGTCTGTCGGGCGGCATTTGTCACTCCGGCGACTTCCCGGAGGTCAAGAAGCGCATGGCCAAGTTCATGGCCGCGGGCTTCCTCGCTCTTAAGGACAAGCCGCCCCAAGAATAGGCGACACCAAGCCGGTGTTCCAGTTCCAGGGCTGATCGCCGCTCTTGCGGCGCCGGCAGACTGCCTCTTCGTGCAACTCGAACATCCCGGGAAAGAGATCGCTCGCCGCTTTCGGCGTATCGGCGAAATGCATGTAGGCACCGGTCGATCCATAAGGGGCCCACGCCGCCTCGTTTGCGGCACTCGGCGTGCCGGTCTTGGCGAAGCTCGTCCAATAGCCGACCATGGCGTCGGATAGCCGCGTTTCCTGGGGCGTTGCCGGAATCTTCGGCCAGTACTGCGGCGTGCGTTCCATGTTCCCGAACATGTAAGGCAGTTCGCTCGCGTGGAAAGCGTGCAGTCCTGCCTCGTCTGCCGCCGGGTATCCATGGTCGAACAGGTAGAGATAGGACGGCGCACGTGCCGCCTGCTTGAGAGCGAGCCGCTCGGCCGTCCAGCCGTAGAGCGCATCACGCGTCGTCGCAAAAATGCTCTCCTGCATATTGGAGCTCGGATAGAGCCGCAGGAATTCGTCGGCGAGATTGCCGTAACGCTCGCGAATGGCGGTTTCGTAAGCGGACGTACTTGAGGGGACGGGCGGGGCCAGAATGGTCAGCGAGCGGATCTCGCCGGCGTTGAACCCGGCGAGCAACGGTACGTGCGCCTGCTCTCCCTTGTCGAACGTGTCGACCAACTGGCGCGGCAGGATCTTACCATCGACGTTGCCGAGCGGCAGGTAGCGCGCCATCGCCGCCGCATCGACCAGCGACTGCGCATCCATCTTGCGCAGCGCCCCGATGTTCGCTGCTCCAAGCGTGGTCAAGAGCCGCGCGCCCTGCAACTCGGCCGGCGTTTCGCCGAACCTGCGCTCGCGCAGCTCCGGCATCGACACCATGTACGAGCTTTGCGCGATCGCCTTGGCGAACAAGCCGCGCGCTGCGGGCGAGGCCATGAGATACAAAACGCTGAGCCCGCCGGCGGACTCGCCCGCGACCGTCACGTTCGCCGGATCGCCGCCGAACGCCTCGATGTTGCGTTGAACCCATTTCAGCGCCTCGATCTGATCGAGTGTGCCGTAGTTGCCGGATATCTTCAGCGGCGACTCGTTGCTCAGCTGGGGATGGGCCAGGTAGCCGAGGACGCCGACGCGATAGTTGATCGTCACGACGATGATGCCCCGCTGGGCCAGGCGCGCGCCGTCGTAAAGCGACTCTTTGCTTCCGCCGCCTGTAAACGAGCCGCCGTGAATCCAGACAAACACCGGCGTCTTGCGCGCGTCGGCCGGCGTCCAGACATTCAGCGTCAGGCAATCCTCACTCGTCGCGCCGATGTCTTGCGTGTAGACGCTTTTGAACTTGAAGCTCGGCTGTACGCACGCGGGCCCAAATTCGACCGCGCTTTTGACGCCTTGCCATGGCGGCATCGCAACCGGCGGGCGCCAGCGGCCTTGTCCGACGGGCGGCACGGCATAGGGAATGCCCTTGAACACGCGCGTCGCGCCGTCAGTCAGCCCTTGGACCGCGCCCGCGGGCGATGTCACCACCGGAGCGGGCTGCGCGTAAGCCGATGTGGTGAGGCAGGCAGCCGCGGCGGCCCAGATGATCAGACGACGAAATGACATCATCAGACAGCTCCAGCTTTCGGGCCTTGGCGTCGTAACACGCGGGCCAACCATATGAAGAGTACGACGGCCACGCCGTAGAAAGGCGTGAGCGTGTACAAGGCGATTTGCAGCGAGTGATCGGGATAGTCGGCGCGGAAGAAGTCGCTGGCCGCGCCCACGTAAGTGGGTCCGAGGCCAAGGCCGATCATGTTCATGATCAAGAGCAGCAACGCGCCCGACATCACGCGCTGATCCGGCCGCACCTCTTGCTGAACGAGGGTCACGGCCGACGACAGATAGAAGTAGTTGAGGAAGGTCGGGCCAATCAGGAAGAGGAGCGCGGTCCGCCACTCCGGCGCCCAGACAAAACCGATGTAGAACGGGACGGCAAGGACAAGCGAGATGGCCGGTATCACGGCGTAGGCTTGCTTCGAGCGCCGCGTGAACCGGTCGATCAGCCAACCGGAGGCGAAGATGCCGGCGCTCATCGCGATGCCGATGATCAGCGCGTAGTAAACGGCGACCTGATCGAGCGTCATGCCCTTTTCGCGCATGAGAAAGAGCACGGTGAAGTTGCCCATGCCGTAGGTGATGAACTGCGTCGCGCCGCTGCCGAGGGCGACGAGCATCAGCTCGCGGCGTGAAAAGAACATCGTCAGCGTCTGGAAGAAGCCTGATTTCTTCTCGGTCGCCGCTGCGGCGCGATCGAGACCGCCGCGTGGCGGCTCACGCACCATGAGAACGAGCGCAAGCGCCGCGAAGAGGCCAACCGCGCCGAGGACGACAAAGGCGGTGCGCCAACTGAATGCCGCCGCAATGGATGCGCCGAAGGCGACGCCCAGCGCCGCGCCGATGGGCGGGCCCAGGTTGAAGAGGCCGAGCGCGGTGCCGCGGCGGTTCGGCGGGAAGTAGTCCGAGATGATCGCGTAGGAGGGCGGAACGCCACCGGCCTCGCCGATGCCCACTGTCATCCGCGCGACGACAAGCTCCGGATACGTCCGGGCCAGCCCGCAAGCGATCGTTGCCGCGCTCCAAAGCGCGCACGCGAGCGACAGTACGTTCACGCGGTTGGTTCTGTCGGCAAGCCAGCCCACGGGAATCGAGATGAAGCAGTAGAAGAGCGCGAAGTAGAGGCCGCCGATGAGGCCAAGCTGACTGTCGGTGACGTGCAACGTGTCCTGGATGGGCTTTGCGAGGATCGACAGCAGCTGCCGGTCCAGAAAGTTCAGCACATAGATGAAGCACAGCATCGCGAGAGCGATCCATGCGCCCTCAACCGGCGCCGGCTGTGCGCCGGGTTCAACGCGGTCGGCGGCGATCGACGGGTTGCCTATCGCCATCGTCTAGCGGCCGGCGCGCGGGTGCAGGTCAGACGTGCCGTCGACTTGAGCGGCGCTTCGCGCGCACCTGCGCACAGGCGCCATAGCCCCATGGGTCATCATCCCCTCCCCCCATTGCTCGTCGGCTGTTTGCGCCAACTTTGACGCGCATCTTGCAGGGCCGTTTTCGGGCGGTCAATACTCACTCACGTGTGCATGAATATCTTTGGCGCGACTTAACTGCGGCCGCGAGGCGGATTTGCAACGTCGGAGAATGTTTCGGGGGACTGGTGCCGCCTGCGTGACTCGAACACGCGACCCCCGCATTACGAATGCGATGCTCTACCGGCTGAGCTAAGGCGGCAACTGGCGTCAAAGAG
>JAEUMM010000090.1 GCA_016792645.1 Alphaproteobacteria bacterium
CCCGGCAACGGCCGCTGCTTCAACGAACTTAGATACTCGAGCGCGTAATGCATCGCCCACGGCCGCAGCCGCCCGAAGAACGCCAGCACGTCTTTCGACGCCTGATGCCCGTCCGCGCGCTGAGCCAACGCCGCGAGCGCCGCGCACGACATCGTCCAATTCGCACCCAGCGCATATTGCGTCACCGTCTCAAGCGGCACGTCCACATCCGCGAGCAAGGCGACTGCTTCGACGAACTCGCTGCGATCCGAAAGCTCGCGCGGATGCGCGGTCGCATCCCCGAACGCCTCAAGCGGCACGCTCAGCCGATGCAGCTTCGCGCTCAAAGCTTCGACGCCGGCTTCGGCAACCGGCGCAATCGCTTCCGTCGCGTCGGGCGAGGGAGCGGGCAAGGGCGCGTCGCTCTTCGCCCCCTGCGCCTCGAGGATCCCATAGGCAACGGCGAGACCCGCGGCAAATCCCACGAGCAGGAAAAGAAGAGTGGTCATGGGACAAGGTTATGCCGCTTGCGGCCGCCCGCCCGCAACGCTGGTGCGGAACATTTCCCGCCGCTGCCCGTGATAGTCGTTGAGCGCGTTGTGCTGCGTCGCCCGGTTGTCCCAGATGGTTAGCATGCCCTTCGCCCAGCGCACCCGGCAGGTGAAGTTCTCGTTCGTCTGGTGGCGGTAGATGTGCTGCAGCAAGGCTTGGCTCTCGGGCACGCTCCACCCCTCGAACCGCATCGTGTAGACGGGATTGACGTAGAGCGCGGCGCGGCCGCTGTCCGGATGCCGGATCACGGCCGGATGCACGAACTCCTGGAACGCCTCGTCCGACGGAACGATCGCCGTCGACATCTTGTCCTTCACGCGGTCGAGATAGCCGCCGGTGCCGTAGGCCGCACCCGCCGAATGCACCGCGCGCAAATGCTTCAGCGTCGCCTTCAACCCGTCCGACAGTGTCTCGTAGGCGAGATACTGGTTCTGAAACACCGTGTCCCCGCCATAGTCCGGCACCTCGTGCGCATAGAGACACGTAAAACTCGGCGGCGCTTCGAGATACGAAAGATCCGAATGCCAAGCGTTGGCGAAGTTCAGCTTGTCCTCGCGCTCCTTCAAAACGCGAATGACATAAGGCCGATCGGGAAGGGGCTTCACGAACGGCGTCACGGCGCGCCCGCCAAGCTCATCCGTCACCCGCTCCAAATCGTCCAGCGACATCGCCTGATCCGGCACCGTGATGACCAGATGCTCCGTCAACGCCGCGCGCAACGCCGCGACGTCGCTCGCGCCAAGCGGCCGCGACAGATCAAGCCCGCGCACCTCCGCGCCGAGCGCCCCCGCCAACCGCGAAACCTTCACAGCCATTACGGCGCCGGTTCCAGCTTGAGCACGCGCCCGTCCGGATAGTCGGTCGTCACATAGACATAGCCGTCCGGGCTGACGCGCACATCGCGAATGCGCTCCCCGAGCTTGGTCAGCAATTGCTCCTGACTGACGACATGGCCGCGCTCGTCGAGATGCACGCGGCGCAAATGCTTGAACGCCAGCGCGCCGACCAGAAGGTCGCCGTTCCAAGCCGGAAACTTATCGCCGCGATAAACGGCAAGGCCCGACGGCGCAATCGACGGCGTCCAATAGACAACCGGCTGCTCCATCCCCGGCCGCTCCTTGAACGGCGAAACAAGCGCACCCGTGTAATCGCGTCCATAGGTGATGACGGGCCAGCCGTAGTTCTTACCCGGCTCGATGATGTTGAGTTCGTCGCCGCCCTGCGGCCCGTGCTCCGTCTCAAACAGAATGCCGCGCTCACTGTCGAACACGAGGCCCTGTTCGTTACGATGGCCAAGCGAATAAATCTCCGGCCGCACGCCCTCGCGACCCGCAAAGGGATTGTCTTGCGGAATCGTCCCGTCATCGTTCAAGCGGATGATCTTGCCGAGATGCGAGCCAAGATTCTGCGCCTGTTCGCGATACTCAAACCCGTCGCCCACCAGAAGGGTTAACGTGCCATCCGGCAGAAACACCAATCGGCCGCCGTAGTGATTGTTCGTATCCTTCGGCGGCTTCGCCTCGAAGATCACCTGCAGATCCTGCAGCGCGCTGCCGTCGAAACGCGCCCGCGCCACGCGCGTCATGTTCGCCGTGTTGGTGCCGTGCGCATACGTCAGATAGACGAGACTGTTCTCGGCAAACTTCGGATGCAGCACAATGTCGAAGAGTCCGGCCTGGCTCCCCAGATGCACCGGCGGCACGCCCGTGATCGGCGCAGCGACCAACTGCCCATCCTTGATCAAACGCAGCTGCCCCTTGCGCTCCGTGACCAGCATCGAACCGTCCGGCAGGAACGCG
>JAEUMM010000106.1 GCA_016792645.1 Alphaproteobacteria bacterium
GCCGGCAACGAAGGCGGCGTCGCAAGCATCGACGGCATGATGGAGCCCGAACCCGTCGCCGAAGCCTGCGTCCGCGCCATCGAAGCCGAAGACTTCCTCGTCTTGCCCCACCCCGAAGTCCTGGAATACATGCGCCGCAAGACGGGCGACTACAACCGCTGGATCGCCGGCATGCAAAAACTGAATCGAAAATACCGCGGCTAAGTTCTCCCCTCTCCCTTCCCTCTTTGGGAAGAGAGAGGGGAGTCATATCGCAATCACCTGCGCCCGGAGTAAGCTACCGCCGACTCGCAGCCGCTACCTTCGGGGGGACCAAATGCTGAAAACGATCGCGCGCGTGGTGCTCGCGCTTCAAGGCGCCGCGGCGCTCTTCATTGCCGTCAACGTCTGGCTCGACCCGCTGACGATCCCCGCGCAGCTCGGCCTCTCGCCGCTCGGCGATTTGGGCCTGTCCACCATCCGCGGCGACATCGGCGCCCTCTTCGGCGGCTCGGGCCTCTTCATGCTCGCCGCCGCCTACCGCGCCGAAAGCCGCTTCGTCGTCCCGCCCTTGGTATTCCTGAGCCTCGCGCTCGCCGCCCGCACCTATTCGCTGGCGATGACCGGCGCGTCGCCCGAACTCTTCGAACCCATGGCTGTCGAGGGCGTCACCATTGTGCTGCTCCTCGCCGCCTACGCGATCTTCACCCGCGAGGCTTGAGCGCCATGCACAAGGGCTCCTGCAACTGCGGCGCCGTCAGCTTCGAGGTCGCAGCCGCGCTCCACCCGCCAGACGCCTGCCACTGCACGCAATGCCGCAAGCAGTCGGGCCACTATTGGGCCTCGACCGACGTGCCCCGAACCGCGCTCACGCTGCACGGCGCCGAAAGACTCACCTGGTACCGCTCGTCCGACAAGGTGCGGCGCGGCTTCTGCGCCACCTGCGGCGCCTTCCTCTTCTGGGATCCGATCGGCCGCGACAAGATCGCCGTCGCCATGGGCGCTTTCGACAAACCCACCGGCACGCACATCGACAAACATATCTTCGTCGCCGACAAGGGCGACTACTACGACATTGCGGACGGCCTGCCGCAGCATCAGCGTTAAGAGAAGCGAGAGCGTTCCATCCTGATTTGGATCAAATCTCGCCGCACCCCGTCGGCGTAAGTGTGGGGCCCCACGAGAGTCACCGCCGACATGAAGATCCTGGTCCTCTACGGCACGACTGACGGCCAAACCGCCAAGATTTGCGCGTTCATTGCCGAGACGCTGCGAGCGAAGGGTGCGGTTGTGACGTTGGCCGACATTGCGACGCCGGGCACGTCCGTCGATCTGCGCGACTATCAGGCCGCAATCGTCGCCGCCTCGATTCACGTCGGCCAGTATCAGCGCGCCGTGGTCGACTTTGCCCGCGCCAACCACGCGCGGCTCAACGACATGCCCTCGGCTTTCGTTTCGGTTTCCCTGTCGACGGTGAACAGCGATTCCGAAGAACGGTTGAGCCTCGAGACCTGCGTCGAGAATTTCAAAGCCTACACCGGCTGGACCAACGCCCAGGTCCATCACGTCGCGGGCGCGATTCGCACCACCGGGTACGACTTCTTCAAGCGCTGGACGACCAAGCTGCTGGCCTGGGAAAAGAACCTGAAGCTTGAGCCCGGCAAGGATCTCGAACTCACCGATTGGAGAGCGCTGGCCGCCACGCTCGACGCTCTGTACGCCCGCTTCGCCGAAGCAACGCCGCGGACTGACACGTCCGGATAACGTGCTCACCCCCATTGGCATTCCGGCGGCAGGGCCGTTAGTAATGCCGCATGCTTGAAGTCTTCCTCGCCGCCCTCGTGACGTTCTTTGTCGTGATCGACCCGCCCGGCGTCACGCCGATGTTTGCGACGCTGACGCAAGACATGCCGCAAGCCATGCGCCGCCGCATGGCCTACAAGAGCATCCTGGTCGCGACCGGCATCCTCTTCGGCTTCGCCCTCGGCGGCGAATGGCTGCTCACCCAACTGCACGTCAGCCTGGACGCCTTCCGCATCGCGGGCGGCTTACTGCTCTTCATCATCGCGCTCGACATGCTGTTCGAAACGCGCACGCAGCGCCGCCAAGCCCGCAACGCCAAAGTCCTGGAGGGTCAGCGCACCCACCCCGGCGAACACGAAGACATCTCCGTCTTCCCCCTCGCGATTCCGCTGATCGCGGGCCCCGGCTCCATCGCCTCGGTGATGCTCCTCTTCGCCCAACACCAAGACTGGACGCTTCGCGGCGCCATCCTCGCCGGCGTAGCGGTCAACCTGATCCTGACCCTGATCGTGTTCCTGATCGCCGCCCGAGTCAGCCAACTGATGAGCGCCACCCTCGCCGCCATCGTAACAAAAGTTTTCGGGATTCTACTGGCCGCCCTCGCCGCCCAATTCACCATCGACGGCATCAAAGGCGCGTTTGGCCTCGCATAGCTGTCATCCCGGAAGCTCGCATAGCTGTCATCCCGGAAGTTAGGTGAGCGCGTTGCGAAGCAACGCTCTTGCGAACCTTACTGTCCGGGACCCAGGGTCGACGCGCAGACGCTGATGCAGCGGCCCTGGGTCCCGGACAGCAAGCTGCGCTGCGATCGCAAGCGATCGAGCTTCGCTAGCTTCCGGGATGACAGCGATTACGACGCAGTCTTGCTGAAATCCACCTCTGCCGTCGTCACCGTGCCGGCGGTACGGCCCGGGGCCGTCTGATATTTCCAGTACAAATTCGTATGCGCGATCACCAAGTCCGGCGATGGCGCGCCATACGACGTGTAGTCCTCCGTCGTATGCGCGTCGCTGACCAGGATGG
>JAEUMM010000151.1 GCA_016792645.1 Alphaproteobacteria bacterium
CGAACGATTCAGCAGGGACAGCGCGAATGGCTTAAGCGGCGCGACGTCGTTTGCTTGCGGGCCGGGCAACCCTTGGTCGCCTGCCTCAGCGATGCCTACCGGCGGCGGCTGCAGGCGCTGGATGAGCCGGAGGAGTGAGGGCTTATGCGTAGCAACGTTCTTGTGCGGTTGTTTGCCGGTTGTGCGCGGGACGCCGCAATCAAGGGCGCGGGGTCGCTTCGTCCAGCGTGTGTTATGTCCCCTTTTTAACGGGGCTGGCGCCAGATTTCGAAGCGGCCGTCCACTCGCTTATGGAAATAGAGCGTGCCGTCGGCGGCGAGGCTTGGGCCTTCCACATAGCCGTCGATCTTCAGTTCTTCGGGAATGCCGAACGGTTCATCCGTGGTCGCCCGCCTGGCGCGGAAGATTTTCGGCTGGCTGAAAGGCCAGATGCCGCTTGGCCGCGTGAAGAAGAGCTCGAGACCGTCCTCGGACAGGGCGGGGGCGTATTCGAGCTCGGACGTGTTGATGTTCGCGAAGATGCGGCGGCCTTCGTGCGTGCGCACATAGCCGCCGGGGCCTAGGGTCGCGATATAGAGGTCGGCTTCGTCCGGCACGGCTTCGCCGGAGAACGTGCCTTCGGCGAAAATCATGGTCTTGCCGTCCGCCGACAGCTCGACGTCGAAGATAAGGCGTCCGTTGCGTTCGGTGGCGAGCGTCGGCTGGGGCAGCGTGTCCTTGACCTTCTTGCCGTCGAAGTCGCCGCACAGCACCGACACGCGGGTGCGGCGGTAATCACGCGGCGAAACGAAGCAGAAGCGGCCGTCGCGCGACATCGTCGGTACGGCGTCGAGATCGAAGGAGATCGTGCCGAAGAGGACGCCGCGATATTCGAAACCTTGGTCGGTCGCCTCGGCGAATTGGATGTTGGTGTTGGCGACGTCGTTGCGGGAGTTGAAGAACAAGAACTTGCCGTCGCGCGACAGGAATGGCTCCATCGCTTCGTCCTGGAAGCCGTTGATGCGCACGGGTTCGGGGCCTTTGGGCGCTGGTGGTGCGGCGACGGCGGGTGCGGCGGCAAGGATAGCGACCGTCAAGCACATGGCGGACAGTGCTGGGTTGGCGAACGGATGGTCAAACATGCTGGATCAGGCCCCAATTCCCGGCAGGCTTCGGGCATATTGCATTGCCCGGGCCTTTACGCCATAACCCGACCCCTTGATTTGAGCGCGCGCGGCAACTTCAGCCGCTCGCGTACGGAGTGCGGGCGTAGCTCAGGGGTAGAGCATAACCTTGCCAAGGTTAGGGTCGGGCGTTCGAATCGCCTCGCCCGCTCCATCAAATCAAGCCTCCACGTAACGGCTGAGATGCTCGTGCGACGGTCGAGACACCGCGCCCTGGCGTCTGTCCTTATTGCAGTTCGAGATAGTCGCTGCAGGGCGGCAGCGGTGCGTTCCACATGAAGGCGCCGGTGGCGGGGTTGCGCGCGAGAGTGCGTTCGAAGGTGCATAGCGGATCGGTCGCGCGGACCAGGTCGCTACGGCGCAGGGCTGGCTCGCGATTGGAGTCCCGCGAGCGGCTGCGGCGGCCGGGGTAGGAATCGGCCCGGCTCCGGTAGGTGAGGCGCATCTCGTTCGGGCCTTGAGGGGGTGCGGTCAGCGCGGCGCGGTAGCGGTATTGGTCGTGACAGGCGCCGCGGCGCGCACGTTCATCTTCACGCGTGAAGCAGGCCCGGATCATGAAGCTGCTGGCCCATGGCGCTTCAAGCACCGGGCGCGGCGGCGCAGCGCCGTCGGCGGCAATCTCGAACAGGTCGAGACGTGTGAGCGATCCGCCGCCGCCGGAATACATCTCGCTTTGCGTGCGCAGGACGCCGACCAGAACGAATTCACGCCGGCCGGGCCGGGTCACACGGACGATTGCGGGCCATAGCGCCGACTCCAGGCGTTCGTCAGCGTTTGACGACAGCGGCAGACGCGCGACGTCTCTTTGGCCGTGATCGCCGCGGTAGAGAACGGTGACGCTGTCGCGCGTGCGCGTGATGCACCAGACACGATCGCCGGTGCATGAGCGAAATGCGGCGCCGCGCTCAGGGCGGAGTTGCTCGACGCGTGCGCGTGCCTCGGCCGGTGTCGCGCCTATGAGCACGGCAAGTGCCATGAGCGACGCTAGGAGATGTTTCATCCGCTTTTGTCGGCTCTCACTCGCCGCGCGTCAACAACATGGCGGTCTTGAGAATGTCGGCTCAGTTGTCCGGGCAGGTGAATTGCCGCCTAATGACAAGCGGGCCGCAATGAGCGGCTGCGGCCCGCTTTCGATAAAAATTTGAGCGATTGTGCCAGAGGGCTTCGCCGGTTGGGCGTCAGTCTTCGAGAGGTTGTCCGTGCTCCAGTTCGGCGCCCTTCATTGAGCGCGTCGTGGGCGTGGGGATGCCGGTTTCTTTGAAATGGGCCTTCAGCTCTTGCTTGCGGTCGGCGAGGCGCTTGCCCAGGTCGTCGAGATCGATGTCGGCGTTCTTGGCTTGGGCGAAGAGGCCGTCGCGTTGCTCTTCTTCTTTGACGTGATGCTTGATCATCTCGGACAGAACCTTGACCTTCGCGTCGTAAAATTCGTCGTCGGGCGAGCCGTTCATGAGTTCGGCGATCAGCGTTTTGGCGCCGTCGTGTTCGACATAAGCTTCGTCAAGCAGATCTTCGTCGGTTTCGCCGCGGCAGGCCGGATACAGCAATTCCTCTTCGATCATCGTGTGAATCGAGAGTTCCATGCAGATCTGCTGCGCGAGTTTCGACTTCTGAGCCTTTCCGCTCGCTTCTTCATAGGCGGCGAACAGGGTCTCGACGGCGCGATGGTCGGCCTTCAACAGCGCGATCGCGTCGGCCGTTTCGGCGACCTTGCGCGCTTTCTTCGTCTTCGAGGCGTGGGTGGCGGGCATGGGCTAACTCTCTCCATGTGCGTGCGTCAACAGCGGCGCACGGGTGCTTGTGGCGAGAGTCAAACGCCACGCCTGCGCACTGGTTCCGGTTTGCGAGAGGTTTGCAGCCGTTAGTTGGCCGCGCCCCACGGCGGGGGCGGCGCTGCGATCGCACGCGTCGTGTCGAACTCTACGCGAAAAAAGCGGTTGGCCCGGCGCAGTTCGTAGGCGAAGCGCGTGGGGGTTATTTCCATCGCCCAGATATTGGTTACCGAGACCTTCAGGTTTTCGCGTTCGAACATGGCGACCGAATAAGCGTCGACGGGGAACTCCTGACGTTGGGCGGTGCCTTCGTTCGCCGTGTCGCCGCCGTACTGTGTGACCTTGTCTTCGCTGCCGTCTTCGTGGCGGTGGTCATGCTTGAGGCGCAAGCCGGTTGCCGTGCGCGTGATGACCCAGGTGCGCGAGCGGTTGTCGCCGACGTGGAAGGGGACGCGCACACCCTCGTCACTGCAGTCGCGGACATGCATGACGAGGCGTTCTTTCGCCATCGTCGCGTCGGCCTTGTCGGTCGAGACGACCTTGCCTTCGAAAGCTTGACCGCAGAGCGCCTTGAGGTTGGCCAGGAAGGCGGTTTGCGGCGAGCGCGTCTCGGCCGTGCTTGCGCAAGCGGCCAGGAGGGCCGCGACCAGGATAAGGATCGAGCGTTGGATTGTGGATCGCGCTTGCATCGAATTGTTCCCCGGGTTCTTCGCCACTGTTTCGTGGCCGTGTGATGTACCCTCAATCCCCATCGCTGCCACCGTCCGCGCCTTCGCCGTCTTTGTCGTCCACGCCGGTGCTGTTCGCGGCGATGACCGCGGCCGTGCCGGCGACGCCCGTGCCGCGTTCCTTGGGCGGCCAGCGTCCCGTGAGGCGGCGCCAGACATACTCGCCGAGAAGGGCAGCGATCGCGACGAGTACTGTCGCGCCGACGATCAACCAGGCATCCAGTTCGCTCATGCGGCAATCCTAGGGCCGCGCGTTCGACGACGCCACCGGTTCGATGCTAGAAACACCGCCGCGGGAGTTATGGCGGGGACATCATGCCGTTGAGTGAGATCATTCTGCGCGTCGTTCTGGTTGTCGGCGGGGCGTTTGCCGTGTTCACCGGCTTCGACTTTGCCGTAGGCGGCATTCGCTCGCTGGGGCTTGAGGGGCCGGTGTTGTCGCTTACTACATCCGATCCACATGCCCTCGACCTGCGCGACAGTCACGCGCGGTTTCTCGGCGGCGTGTGGCTGACCGTCGGCCTCGTGTTTATGGCGTCGGCGGCACGGTTGCAGTCTTTACGCGTGGCGCTGTTGGCTTCCACCGTTATGATTTTCATGGGCGGGGTTGCACGCTTCTCGACATACGCACCGGAGGTGCTTTTCGACCCGGCCATCATGGGGTCGCTCACCGCTGAACTGATCGGCATGCCGGTCTTGTTCTATTGGGTTTGGAACACGCGGCGGGCGTAGGCTTATGTCGCGTCGTGTTTGTCGCGCTTGCGCTTTCCGAAGAGGAGGCGCTGCTCGAGGCGTCGTCGTAGGGCGGCGTAGTAGGCGCTCAAGAATTCCTTGTCCGTTTCATAAGTGGATCGCGTCCAGCCGATCTTGATGCGGATCTGATCGGCGACGGCGACCATCGCCGTCTCTTCCTCGCGCCTCAGCACCGACTCCAGGACTTGCAGCTCTTTCACCCCGTAGGTGTCGAGCTGTTTGGCCGTGAACGCGTATTTGGCGTCGGCGATCGCGGGGCGGTCGGTTGTCAGGTCCGGGAGGAGCGTTTGCTTTGGCGCCTTTAGAACCCACGTTCCCGCGATAAGGTCGCCGGCGCGCAAGCGATCGCGGTTGAAGAAGGGCAGAAGCACGAAGATACCGCACCAAACGATGCCGGCGAGGATGGTCCATCCGTCGTTTTCGCCGCCCGATTGGATCAGAAACACAAGCGGCAAATAGAGTTCGAGTTCGCGCATGGCGTTGCGCGCGACGACGGCGTCGGTCGTGAGGGCCGCGCCGTCGCGGGCAACGACCCGCAGACCCATGAGGCGTTTGCCGGGCGTGGCGGCCCTGCGTCCGCACTCGAACAGCGTGAAATAGAAATTGCGCAAGACGAAGAAACCGAGGAGCCAGATGATCTGCGCGACGGTTTCGCTTTCGCCACCGACGAATAGCGAGGCCGCGCCGATGGTGAGTGCGAGGAGGCTGCCGATGATGATGAACAGGTCGATCATCAGGGCAATGCCGCGCTCGCTGACCGCGGCGAGACGCACGCGCAGGTCGACCCCTTCGGGCGTCACGAGGGCGCGGACGTCGGGCTCTGCGGGGCTAGCGAGCGATGCCACTGCGGTCTCCCCGGTAGAAATACATGCTCCAGCCGACGGCGGTGGCGGCGGCGACGCCGAAGCGGATGACGTCGGAGACGATCAGTTGACGGGCGAAGCCTTCGAGGAGGCCCGCGATGAAGAGCATGACGACGACGCCCATCATGACCGTAGCGCCCTGGCGGCCGGCGCGCTCGGCAGCGGCGATGCGGGTTAGGCCGCCTGGAAAGGCGATCGACCAGCCGATGCGCAAGCCTGCCGCTCCGGCAAGGATGACGGCGAGAAGCTCCGTGACGCCGTGGATGAAGATCCAGCCTGCGAACTCCACACCGAGGCCGCGCGAGGCGAAGACGGCGAACATCGCGCCCAGACTACAGCCGTTGTAGACGAGAAGCAGCGCGGTCGGCGCGCAGAACGCGAAGCCCAACGCGAAGGCGAAGAGCGCGATCTGGGCGTTGTGCGTGAAGAGCGATGTCGCGAAGACACCGAGGCCGTCGGCGTCGCCGTCGTCGTAGATCGTCGAGCGTAGGAATTCCGTGGTGGCGTTGGGGTCGCGGCCCGAAGCCATTTCGGCCGAGACGAATGAGGCGTACCAATCGGGATCGGCGCTCACGAGCAGGAAGGCCATGAGCGTGCCCGCGAAGAGCAGCAATGCGGAGACGATCGTCTCGCGCCACAATTGCTTTACGGCGTGCGGCCAGTCGCGCGCGAAGAAGCTCTGCAGGCGTTCGAGCAAGGTTGCGCGCGCGCCGTAGACGAAGAAATACGCGCGGGCGGAGAGAGCCTCCAAGTAATCGATCAGGGCCTGATCCAGCGACGTCGCACGCGCCACGGACAGAGACGAGAGAGCGGAGCGGTAGAGCTGCGGGATCGCCAACATTTCGTCGTCGGTCAGGCTCTTTGGTGCGTGACGTTCGGCTCGGTCCAGAAGGGTCTCGAGCCGGCGCCAGCTTTCTTCGCGTTCTTTGCGGAAGCGCAGTGAGCGGAGGGTTTGGTCCATCTAGATGCGCTCTCTACGGCGAAGCTCGTCGTAGGCGCGCACGAGTTCGGGGCCGAGCTTGTCGGCCGGGGCGTCGACGATGAAGACGCCGAGGCGACGCAAGCGGGCGAGCACGAGGCTGCGCTCGCGTAGGAGTTGGTGCGCGATTACGGCGCGGGAGATGTCGTCGGGCGTTTGCGGTTCGGCGGCGCGTAGGGTCTCAAGTTCTTCGTCGTGGAAGGCGACGAAGACGATCATGTGGCGGCGCGCGAGGCGGGCGACGTTTTCGATCATCAGCTCCGCGCTTACCGTATCGGTGAAGTCGGTGAAGACCACCACCATCGAGCGGCGTTGCAGGCGTTCAGCGAGGGTGGCCAGGCCCAGCGTGTGGTTCGTTTCTTCGGTCGAGTAGTCCAGCGATGCGGTGACCGCCTTCAGATAAGTGAAGGCGCGCGTACCGGAAACGAAGCCCGTGGCGAGGTGCGGTTTGGCGTCGAAGGCGAAGAAGCTGATGCGGTCACCGAGCTTCAGGCCGACGTAGGCCAGCATCAGCGCAGCGTTGAGCGCACGATCGACGCGCGGCGCGCCGCCCACGGGCTCGCACATCATGCGGCCGGTGTCGATGGCGAAGGCGATTTGGTGGTTGCGCTCGGCGCGGACTTCCTTTGCCAGCAAGCTCAAATGACGCGCGCTTTGCTTCCAGTCGACGAGGCGGCGGTCCATGCCGGTTTCGAACTTGGCGAGCGAGTCGAACTCCGAGCCGTCGCCGCGATCTTTCATCGGTTTGAGCCCGTGCGTGAAGGTGCGCGAGAAGAGGCGCGTCGCGTTCCGTTCGACCGCTTCGAGGTCGGGCGTGATCGCTATCTTGTCGGCCAGGGGCTCGATGCGCTGACACCACGCAAGGCCGAGCGGGCCTTGCCAGCGGATGTAGGCGCGCTCAAGACGGGCTTCGCCGCGCCGGAGGGGATCCAGGCGAAAGCCGGTCACGGCCTGACCGTCGGTGACCTGTGTTTCGTGGCGCGGCGTCGCGACGGTGACGAACTGGTTGGCCTCGAGGGCGAGTTCGGCCGTGCGCGGGGCGCCGTGCGGGAAGGTGAGGCGAAGCCAAGCGGTGATGGCGCCGACGCCGATGCCGACCATGCGCGGCACTTTGGTTTCGACGACGAGGTCGGCGTTGGGGCGTCCGAGTTGCGCGTCGGCGATGATGAGCGCGAGGACGCCCAACACCCAGGCCGGTCCCAGCGGCCACGCTGCAGGCGCGGCGGCGGCGAGCACGAGCGAGATCGGCGCGCCGGCAGACGCCAACAGGATTGCGCGTGCGGTCGGTGCGATCATCGCGGTGCTTCGGTTTGATCCATGATCGTCTTCAGTGCAGCGTCGGTGGTGCGGCCTTCGATTTCGGCGGCGGGCGAGAGGATCACGCGGTGGCGCAGCGCCGGGAGAGCGAGCGCCTTTACGTCGTCCGGGATCACGTAGTCGCGACCGTCGAGCGCGGCACGCGCGCGGGCGCCGGATGCGATCATGGCGGCGGCGCGGGGGCTTGCGCCGAGTTCGAAGGTCGTGCCCTCGCGCGTCGCGCGGACGATGCGCACGACATAGTCGATCACCTCGTCGGGCAGGCGCACGGAGGCCGCGACGTCGACGGCTTTGTTCAGTTCGTCTTGGGTCAGAATCTTGTTGATCGCAGGCTGCGCGCGGTCGGTGGCGCGTGTTCCGTGGCTTGCGACGATGCGGCGTTCTTCCTCGGCCGAAGGATAGGAGACGACGTGCTTGAAGAGGAAGCGATCAAGCTGCGCTTCCGGCAAGGGATAGGCGCCTTGTTGCTCGATCGGGTTTTGCGTGGCGATGACGGTGAAGCGAGGGCTTAGCTGATAACGCTTGCCGTCGAGGGTGACGCCGCGTTCCTGCATCGCTTCCAAGAGGGCCGCTTGCGTCTTGGGCGGCGTGCGGTTGATTTCGTCGGCGAGAAGCACGTCGCAGAAGATCGGACCTTTGGTGAGCGCGAAGGCGCTGGTCTGAAAGTTGAAGAGGTTCGAGCCTAGGATGTCGCCCGGCATCAGATCCGGCGTGAACTGAATGCGGCCGAATTGAAGATCGAGCGTTCGCGTGAAGCACTGCGCGAGCAAGGTCTTTGCAGTGCCCGGCGGGCCCTCGAGGAGAACGTGACCGCCGGCGAAGAGCGCCGTCAGCAGCATGTCGACGGTGTCGGATTGGCCGACGACTTGCGTCGCGATTTCGGCGCGGATGCGGTCGGCGGCCGCACGAAGGTCAGCGAGTTGCACGTATCATCTCCTCAGTCCAGGCGTGGAGTTTGCGAGCGGCGGCGAGCGCGGCGGGACCGTTTTGTGCGGCGGCGGCTTCGGCCGCCAAGGTCGAAAACGGTTGCTGGAGCCCACGCGCGGCGGCGACGCGATCGAGCTCGGCCGACGTCGTTTCGCTGCCGTCGCGCGCGACGCCGATGCGCTCGGCGACAATGGCGCGGATGAAGTCGGCGTAACGGGAGGACATCGTGTGTTCGCGGCCGGCAAGGCGGATCAAGGCTGCGGAGTTGTCGGCGAGAATGCGCTTGCCGTAGGCGAGCGCGCGGTTTCTTACGGCGGCGGGCCCTTCGCGCGTTGCGGCGCGCCAAGCGATCAAGCTTGCGATGAGGAAGAAGCTGAGCGTTGCGGCGAGGAGCGGCGGCTCGAAGAGCAGGCGCATCAGATTGCGCGCCCGGGCATAGCCGTTCAGCGTGACGTCGAAGGTGATGGTGTCGCCGTCGTTGCGGAGGGCCTTCAGGAGATCGAGGCCGACGCCGGCCGTCGCAATGTCGGCGATGCCTTGGGTGTTGAGAAGGTCGGGTTCGCTCAAGATGTAGATGTCGGGATGATCGTCGCCGCGAACGACGCCGAGGATCATCTTGCCGCTCTTGGTCTTGGCGACGGGGGTTATGTTCGCCGCGCTGATCGTCTGCAGGTCTTGGATCGTGCCGGGGCGGAAGGGCGGCTTGATGCTGGGCGAGCGTGTCTCGCGCCAGTCGATTTCGATGACCGGCTTTTGCGCAGTAGTTTCGCGTGAGACTGTCGCGCCGGGCGCGATCTCTTCGATCAGTTCGGCAACCCTGTCCTTCGACATTGCCGGTGCCGCCATGACGTGGCCCGGTCTTTCGAAGCTTGGGATTGCGATCCATTTCGGTAGAACGATCAGGACCGTCCATTGGCCCAAGCGGTTCACGTCGTCGAAGCCCAGCTTGGCGTCGGGGGTGAGCACGACGAGGGCCGAACGGCTTGCGCCGTAGGATTCGGTGCGGCCGATGTTGACGATTGCGCCGGTCGCGCGGGCGAGCTTGACGATGCCCGCGTAGCCGATCGCGGAGCGCGACAGCGCGTGTGCGCGCGCATCGCCCTCCGTCACCTCGGGCGCAAAGGCCGACAGCGTGAAGTAGGCCGAGAACGAGAATATGCCGACCAGCACCAGCATCACGGCGACGGGCGTCGAGAAGGCGGCAGGCGCGCGGCGTGCTGCGGCTTCGGCGTTCGTCATGCGGGACGCGCCTCGAAGACGAAGCTTTCGTAGGCGCGCCGGCAGTCGGCGAATTGGTCGGCGGTCAGCGGGCGGCCTGCGAAGAGACTGGCTTCGACGGCTTGCGCGATTTTCACGAAGGTCGCCCGGCCTTGCGTCGAGAGGTATTCGAGGAGCGAGATCTCGCGGCTGGTCATGCTGGGCACGATGGTCGCGGGGAAGGCTTGATCCATGTCGTCGATGCTGCGGTGAAGCAGCACGCGGACGGCCTCACCATAGCGTCCCTCGGCGGCGAGGCGGTCGGCCTCCTCCAACAGTGCACGAGCACGGGCGGCGGCAGGGCGGAACTTCGCCTTCGGGATTTCGGTCGGCACTGTCAGCGTCGCCTTTTGCTGCGGGAAGCGACGTAACACTTCCATGACGATCGCGTAGACGATCATCGCCGCGACCACGGCAACCCCGGCCCAGAAGATGTAGTAGAGCACGGGCGAGAGGGCGCGGAGAAACTCGACCAGCGGTTCAAGCCAGTCGGGCGGCGGTTTTGGCGTCTCGCGCTGCTCGAACGAAAACTGGAGCGTCGGATCCGCAAGGAGTTCGCGATGGGCGCGCTCGAAGCTCACGCTGGTTTGAGCCGCAGACTCGTTCGCCATCGCCCGTCAATCAATCCCGCGTTGCCGGCTGTTCTTGCCAGAGTTTTGCGCGGGCGCGCAACGTCAGCTGTTGTTGGGGACTTGCCGGCAGGCGAACGTGGCCTGCAATCCTGAGGCGGTTGTGTGTTGAATTGCACCGTTGCGCAGGTCGATGGTCATGCGGTCCGGCGCATCGCCCGGCGTCTGGAAGGCGATTGTATTCGCGTCCTGATTCACGATCCGACAGGGGCGGCCGGGTACGGAGCAGGCGTAGCCCTTCACCTGGGACTCCTTCAGGAAGAAGTAGTAGGTGCCGTATTTGGGCAGGATTTTTGGCCCGGATGTTTGCATGCAGCGGACGGTGAACGTGGGTTCGCCCGCGTGCGCAAGCGTTGCGACGCCCGCGAGCGCCAAGCCCAGAGCCAGTGTTACGGTTGTGGCCCGCATGCGCTTCATGCCTTCAAAGGTTGCTGATCGACCGGCGGCGGAGATTAGCTGAGTTCCGGCTGTCGCAGAAGCGGCGTTCCGAGCTTTGGTTCACGCCGGGTGGTGATGGTGTGATTCCCGCACCAACGCCTCGATTTCCGGCAATACCCGCTCGGTTGCGGCGGCGCCGATGGCGATAGCTTCTTCGGCGCGGTCGAACTCCAGGAGGGCGATCCGGCCGATTTCGGAGGTCACCGTGACGTCCGGCGGGTCGCTTGCCAGGCGGACGCGGGTCATGCGGTCGAGGAGGATGTTGAGGGCCGCGACCGAGACGGAGGCGGTGGTCAGTGCGCCGGGTTCGTCGCCGAAGAGCTGGCGGGCGACGAAGCGTTCGGGCTCGCGGAAGGCTGCGGTCGCTTTCTTCCACGCGGACAACTCGGCCTCCGGCGTCTGGCGGGCAAAGCGTGCGGCCGGCGTGTGGGTGGCGGGCAGCGGCACGGCGATCACCACGTTGGCGCCCATCGCGCGGCAAGCGGATACGGGGACAGGATTGGCGATGCCGCCGTCGATGAGCGGGCGGCCTTCGTTCGGTGAGGGCACGAAGATGCCCGGCATGGCGTAAGACGCGCGCATGGCTGTGATGAGGTCGCCGGTCTCGAGCCAGACTTCGTGACCGGCCGGGAGTTCCGTTGCGACAGCGGCGAATTTCTTTTTCAGGTCTTCGATGTTGTGGGTGCCGATGATCTCGCTGAGCTTGCTCGCGACGCGCTCGCCGGTGACGAGGCCGCCGCCTTTGCCGAGATTGACGTCGACGAGGCGCCAGATGGAACGGCGGTCGATGGAGCGCGCGAAGGCTTCAAGTTCGTCGAGGCGGCCGGCCGCGTAGGCGCCGCCGACGATCGCGCCGATGGACGTGCCGGCGATGATGTCGGGCTCGAAGCCCGCTGTGAGCAGCGTGCGCAGGACGCCGATATGCGCCCATCCGCGCGCGCCGCCGCCGCCCAGTGCTATTCCAATACGTGTCGGCATTGTCGCAGTCCTCGCTGGCTGCGGCATGGTGGGCGGCGGCGACGGTCGCCGCAAGGGGCGAGGCTAAAGCTTGTAGTCTGCGAGGCCCTCGGCGCGCGTTCGCTTGCCGACGTAGCCTAGGTCCGCGCGAGCGGCCGCGTCGCTGGTCGTAAAGGGCCGTCCGATCAGTCGCACCAGCGTGCGTGAAAGCGGCGGGTCGTCCCGGGCGCCGCCGATCGCCCACATTGTTTCCATGATGCGGCCGAGTTGCCAGGCGACGCCATAAGGTACGGACCGCGCCTTGGTGACGTCGATCCCGAGTGCGCCTGCGATCCCCAAGGTGAACTCGCGAAACGTCGTCGGTTCACGGTCGTTGATGAAATAAGCGCGCCCGCCTGTTCCACGCGACAATGCTGCGGCGGCGGCTTCGACGACGTTGTCGACATGGCAGGTCACGCAAGGGTAGTCGCCGCGCGAGATGAAGCTGAACCGGCCGCTGCGCACGGCGGCCGGAAGCGCGTGCGAGAACGCGTCGCCCGGGCCCCAAATAGCCGGCGGCCTGAGAGCAACGGTGCGAAAGCCGGGCGCGTTGGCCGCAAGGACCAACGCTTCGGCTTGCGCCTTCGAGGCGATGTAGGCCGAGAAGCTGCGCGGGAAAGTCGGTGCGGTTTCGTCAGCGTCGATCAAGACGGAGCCGCGATCGTCCATAATCACCGCGGCCGCGCTTATGGCCACGAAACTTTTGGCGCCGGCCTTGCGCGAAGCAGCCAGCAAAGCGCGCGTGCCTTCGACGTTTGTCCTGAAGAACGGGCGACGCGGGCCTGCGAGACGGAAATGCGCCGCCGCATGCACGACGCCGTCCAGCGCCGGCAGTTTCAACTTTCGCGGACGGTTGAGGTCGCCCGTCACCGGTTCGGCGCCGAGGGCGCGCACGGCGTCGGCGGCCGTGGCGGACCGCGAAAGCGCCAGAACGCGGTGTCCATCGGCGACGAGACGCAGAATCACACGACGACCCACGAATCCGCTTCCGCCCGTGACCAAGATGTTCATGCGCGCAATACCCGTTTTGGCTTGGGAGGTTTTGCCGTCAATGCGTCCAAAGTCGCCTGGCGAAGCCAGCCGATCGTGTCGCTGGAGGGCTCTCGTGGTGCGGCGGCGACGTAGAGCAACGCTGCTGCATGCGCGGACGCCCAGAGCAGGTCCGCCAACGAATGCGTGCTCATCGCGAGGTCGCGCACCTCGGCGAGCCGCGCGAGTTTGGCTTCAAGATGGCGGCGCGAGTCCTGGGCGGCCGCGATCTTGCCGCCCTGCAGGACGCGCGCCGTCATCGCCTCATAAAGGCGCGGGCGGTCGCGGGCGAAGGCGACATAGTCGTCCCAGCCGTTCAGCAGATCGGCCAGCGGGTCGCGCGTGACGGCTTGCGCCTTCTTACGCTCCAGGAACTGCTCGAATCCAAGCGTGACCGCCGCGCTTATCAAGCCGTCGGCATCCTTGAAATGATGGTAGAGCGTCGGCGCCGTGACACGCGCGCGCTTGCATGCGATCCGGGTTGAGAACCCTGCGATGCCCTGCGCCTCGATCAGGGCAAGCGCGGCATTGACGAGGCGGGCCTTGGCATCCATGCGATGAGTATAGCACCGATATAGACGTTGTCTATAGCGGTGCTATACCAGATTGGCGCATGGTTATCCGTGGGTGAGCGAGCGCGGGGTCGGCGCGAGCCTCAGGATTTGCGGGTCCGATTTGAGTTTGGTGCGTAGGCGTTGGGCAAGTGCTTGCCACTGAGGTTCGCGCTCAAGCTTCGCGCGGTGGGTTTTGTAGGCATCGATCGACGCAAACGTAGCGACGCGCACTAGGACGCGTTCGTTCTCGCGGATCGGGAGGCGCGGGTAGTTGTTCGCGCTTTTCTCCGTCACGTAGCTTGCGACGGCATGTGCTCCTGCGGTCTCGAGTTCGTCGTCGATTGCGGTGATGGTCTCGTGCGTCGTGGCCGGGTCGAAGGCGTAGATGGCGACTTCGACAAGGCCTGTTGCCGCTTCGTCTTGCGGGCGCATGCCGACGGGCAACGGTTTCAGCGGCCGCAAGAGAAGGACGTCGCTGACGTCGATCATGGTGTCGTTGGCGGCGTTGCGGTGCATTTGCCAGGTGGCGCTGGTGTAGAAGGCGTCGAGCGACTTGGCGCGGGAGGGCATGTCCTTGAAGCCGCGGAGCCAGACGAAGCGGTTGGGGCGGTCGAGGTCGCGGAATTGGCCCATGATCGTGTTGCCGGCGGCTTCCTGGGCGTCGACGAAGATGTTGTCGAACATGTCGATGAGGACGTCGCGGCCGCCGGGTTTCATTTCGTATTGGCGCAGTTCGACGATGGCGCAGCAGGCATCGGCGCGGGCTGGCGTGGCGCTGAGGGCGGCGGCGAGCGTTGCGGTGACCATTAGAGTTCTCCGTGACAGGCGCATGGGCGTTTACTCTCGTGTCTGGTTTCGATCTTAAGCGCGTATTCCTGACACCCAATGTCATGATTATCTGGTACGGTCCGATTCATGCGGGCGAGCCGGTTGCTGACCATATTGATGCTGTTGCAGACGCGCGGGCGGATGAGCGCGTCGGCGCTCGCGGCCGAGGTCGAGGTCGATCTGCGCACGATCTATCGCGACATCGACGATCTGAGTTCGGCGGGCATTCCCGTTTATTCGGAGCGCGGGCGGTCGGGCGGGTTCGAGCTGCTGGAGGGCTACCGCACCAAGTTGACGGGGCTGACGCGCGCTGAAGGCGAGGCGCTGTTCTTCGTCGGGTTTCCGGGGCCTGCGGCCGAATTGGGCTTGGGCGACAGTTCGGCTGCGGCGCGGTTGAAGCTGCTGGCGGCGTTGCCGGTCGAGGCGCGTGTTGCCGCCGATCGCGTGTCGAGCCGGTTTCATTTCGATCCGACGCCTTGGTATCGCGATCCCGAAGCGGGGCCGTTGCTGCGCATTGTCGCTGAGGCGGTGTGGGCGACGCGGCGTCTGCGCGTGCGGTATGAGAGTTGGGACAAGGTGGTCGAGCGCGATCTCGATCCGCTCGGCTTGGTTTTGAAGGCGGGCGTTTGGTACCTCGTCGCGCGCGCGGATCGTTCGGTGCGCACGTATCGCATTGCCAAGGTTCTTGAAGCGGCGGCGCGCGAAGACAGCTTTGTGTATCCAGCCGGGTTTGATTTGGCCGCGCACTGGAAGCAGGCCGCGAAGACATTTGAGGACAGCGTCTATCGTGACGAGGCCGTGCTGGTTGTGACGGAGCGCGGGCACAAGCTTTTGAGGTCGCGTGGGGCGGCGATTGATCGAGCGGTTGTAAAGTCGGCGAAGCCCGCCGGTGCCGGCAAATGGCGCGTGACGATCCCGATCGAGTCCGTCGAGCAGGCGGCGCGCGATCTGCTGTCGCTGGGGGCGGAGGGCGAGGTTATCTCGCCGGCGCCGTTGCGCGCGGCGATTGCAGCGGAAGCTGTAGCGGTTGCCGCTCTTTATGCGAAGGCGGTTCCGAAGAGGCGGCGTTCGTCTTGACGCGCGCTTGGGCGGGGGCCGATGGTGAGGGCATCGCTATTGGAGTTCCGTCCCCATGTTGAAGCCGCTCGCCGATCAGATTCTTGAAACCTATTCGCCCGAGCCGAAATACGGGCGGACGTTTCCGTTCGATCCGCCGGTCGATCTCGCGCATTTTCAGCCGTTCCTGAACGGGCAGCCGTTCGATGCGTTCAAGGCTATGCGCGAGAACGCGCCGGTGTGTTGGTGCAAGGAGCCGGCGGAATACGGCGCCGGGTTTTGGGCTTTGACGCGGCATGACGATGTTCGCGCGGTCTCGCTGAACCCGCAGGTGTTCTCGTCGCAGAAGGGCGGTATTCTGATGGGATATGGGAAGCCCGAGACGCGGCATCCGATTCTGCATCGCGCGTCGCTCGATCAGATGATCAACATGGATCAACCGATCCATTTCGAATTGCGGCGCGAGCATCTGCCGTTCTTCACGCAGAAATATGTCGCCGACCTAAAGACGAAGGTCGAGGCGAAAGTGACCACGCTGCTTGATGCGATGGCGCCCGTGGGCAAGTGCGATCTGGTCGAGTATCTATCCGCGGAGCTGCCGCTGTTCACGCTCTCGGAGATTCTGGGTATTCCAGAATCGGACCGGCCGAAGCTTGTGCGGTGGATGCATTTCTTGGAGATCGCAGGCTATATCGTGGCGGAGAAGAATTTCGGGTCGGTCGATCCCAACTTCTTCGCCGAGTTCATGTCGAACGTCGGCGAGATGTTCGAGTATGGCCGGGCCTTGCTGTTGAAGCGGCGCGCCGATCCACGTGCGGATTTGCTGACCGCGCTGGCGCAGGCGAAGGTCGGCGGCGATGTGTTGCCGGACGAGTATCTCGACGGGTCGTGGTTGCTGATCGTGTTTGCGGGCAACGACACGACGCGCAATTCGATTTCCGGTACGATGAAGCTGCTCACCGAGTTTGCGGACCAGAAAGCGCGGGTGCAGGCGGATCTTTCGTTGCTGCCGACGATGGTCGACGAGGCGATCCGAATGGTGTCGCCCGTGATGTATATGCGACGCACCGCGACGAAGGACACTGAGATCCGCGGGCAGAAGATTGCCGAGGGCGAGAAGGTCATCATGTATTACGGCGCGGCCAATCGCGATCCGTCCGTGTTTCCCGATCCCGATCGCTTCGATCCGGCGCGGGCGAACGGAAAAGACCATCTGGCGTTCGGCATCGGGCCGCATGTGTGCCTGGGGCAGCGGGTCGCGAACATGCAGCTTGAGGCCGTATACCGGCAGATCCTGACGCGCTTTCCCGATATGCATTGGACGGGCGAGATCGACATCGCGCCGAACAATTTCGTTCATGCCATCCGCAAACTCGGCGTCGCGTTCACGCCGGAGAAGCGGCGGGCGGCGTGAGCGTTTCAGTTTATCTCGCAGGTCCGGACGTGTTCCTGCCCGATGCCGTCGATGTTGGGCGGCGCAAGGTCGAGATTTGCGACAAGTACAGCTTGCGCGCCCGCTTCCCTTTGGATGCGGTCATCAACGGCGAAGGCTTGGAGCCGGAAGCGCATGCGTTTGTCATCGCGCAGGCGAATGAAGAGATGATCCGCGGCTCGGCGATCGTACTCGCCAACATTTCGCCCTTTCGCGGGCCTAGCCTCGATCCGGGGACGGCGTT